>JADHUZ010000043.1 GCA_016784265.1 Fidelibacterota bacterium | reverse complement strand
ATTCCGTCGCTTCCATGCCGAGTGCGATATTCACTACTTGCACCACATCCAGTATATTGATTATCATATCCTCATTCATATCGCCTTTCATCTGCGCAAAAAGCGGCAATGTAAACATTAAAAAACTGATTATTGTTTTTTTCATTTTTCTCTCCTTCTCGCGAGCGTGGCGGCACCGACAAGCGCCATCAAAAGCAAAATTGAAGCGACTTCAAACGGCAAAACCCATTGCCCCAAAAGATTTTCGCCAATTTTACTAATTGTGCTATTCAAATTCACAAATTCGAGGTCATACCATTCGTCCACATTCAAAATCAACATTACGAGTCCGACAAAAACACCCATCGAAATGATGGCACCTGTGTTTGGGTTGACAGCAGAAAATCCCACTTTCAACTTGTGTGCTTTTTGGGTCAGCATCACGCCGAATAGTAGCAAAATCGTAATGCCGCCGATATAGACCATCAATTGCACCATCGCGATAAAATCGGCTTGCATCAAGAAATACAAACCTGTAACGCCAAGAAATGTAAAAAGCAACGCAAACACGGCTCGTGCAAGATTTTGGCTCGTTACAGTAACTATTGCACCACCAACCGTCAACACAATAACCAATCCAAAAATTATGTTTACTATCATTTTTGCCCCCGTTCTCTTTTGGCTTTCATCAAGGCTTTTTTTACTTTGGAACGAAAAACACGGTCTTCGATTGCGTTGATTGCGTCCATTTCGCCAGCCAACCCTTTTTCGACGAGTCTCATAATTTTAGCATCATCGGATGTAGATGCTTCCGCTTGTGATACTTCTGCAGATTTTGGAACTTCTGCTGCTGCGCCCATTCGTTTTGCTTTGAATAATGCTTTTTTTACTTTGGAACGCAACACACGATCTTCGATATTTTTAACAATTTCCTCATCACCAGCAAGTGCTTTTGCAACATAATCTTGAATTAATAACGATTCATCTGTTTCTGAAACTGTCGCCTTTGTCTCCATTTTTGCCTTCGCTTTTTCTGCCGCTTTTGCGGCACGGAGTGCTTCATTTTCGGCTTTTTCTTTTTCAAGTAACCGCTCTTTTTCGACAATTTCACCAGCCGATAATTTGGAAAAACTAACAATCAAATTACCGCGATCATATTCGGAATATTCATATTCGGGTGTCATATAAATACACTCTTCCGGACACGGATAAGTGCACAGTCCGCAATACATGCATTCGGAATAATCAATTACATATTTTGTAACCCAGAGTTTTTTTTGCGTATCATTTTTTGTTTTGCCAACATCATCGCCCTTGGTCGCTTTGACCGTTTCGATAATGATGCAATCTACCGGGCAAGCGCGCACACATTTATTGCAACCTGTGCAATCTTCCCAGTCGTAATCCAATTTGAGTCGTGCCAATTCTGGCATTTCCATCTTTTCTTTCGGATATTGTAGCGTAACGGATTTCGTGAAAAGATGCCCAAAAGTAACGCTCATTCCAACCAGCGAAGATTTTACCGACTCGTAGATATTTGTGAAATACTGAACCATTTATTTTATCCTATCCAAATTGACCAAACGCCCTGCCCAAGCACCAAAACAAAGGTAATCGGCAGTAGCACTTTCCAAGAAATTGTCATCAATTGATCCACGCGCAATCGCGGAAAAGTCCAGCGAAACCACATTTGCAACAGCACGATGGACATCGCTTTTCCGAGTAACCAAACAAATCCCGGAATTGCTGATTCTGTTCCGATTATTGGCAACCATCCGCCCATAAAACAAATTGCAACAACCAACGCCATTACTAACATTGCAGCATATTCTGCGAGAAAGAAAAACGCAAATCGCATTCCCGAATATTCGGTATGAAACCCTGCGACAAGTTCAGATTCTGCTTCTGGCAAATCAAATGGCGTTCGATTATTTTCTGCGGTTCCTGCAATGATGTAAACCCAAAACGCCACAAACAAAAATGGATTGCGAATAAAAAACCAACCCGCAATTCCAGAAAATCCGCCCAATCCGACTTTCTGCGCACCGACGATTTCGGATAAATTTAATGAACTCGCCGCCATCACAACAACCAAAAGCGAAAGCACAATTGGAATTTCATAACTAACCATCTGTGCTGCACTTCGCATCGCTCCAAAAAGCGACCATTTATTATTCGAACCCCAACCCGCCATTACAAGTCCGGGAATGACAATCGAAGACACAGCCAAAATGTAAAAAAGTCCACCGTTTAGATCGCTCGGTGTAAATTCTTCTGAAACAGGAATCGCCAAAAATGATAAAAATGCACCCATAAACACCAAAAATGGTGCTGTTATGAATAACACTTTGTCTGCTGCCGAAGGAATGATATCTTCTTTGATAATCAATTTTACCGTATCAGCAATGGTTTGCAAAATTCCGTGAAATCCAACACGCATTGGACCCAAACGATCTTGCATATGTGCCGCCACTTTTCGCTCTAACCAAACGGCAACAATGACAAATCCGCCAATAAATGCGAAAGTCAGCACCGCAAACAAAATTCGCGAAATAATCGGGAATTCTGCTGGTTTGAACAAATCAAAAATAAATTCTATCATCTGTCTATCTCACCTAAAACAATATCCAAACTACCCAAGATTGTAACCAAATCAGCAATCATCCAACCCTCCGAAATTTCTGGCAAAACGCTCAAATTCACAAATGCCGATGAACGCATTTTCAAACGATATGGTTTTGCTGTTCCATCCGATTTGATGTAAAATCCAATTTCTCCGCGCGGTGCTTCTGTTCGAAAATATACTTCCGCTCCTTTCGGTGGTTTGATTTTGCGTGGGATCGCCGCTTGCACATCACCGTTTTTCGGCAGTTGGTCGAGTGCTTGACGAACAATTTTAGCCGACTCTTCCATTTCCCAAACGCGAACCATATAACGATCAAACGAATCACCAACAGAGCCGATTTCGTCATTTCCAATTGGCACATCAAATTCGAAACGGTCATAAATTGAATACGGCTCATCTTTTCGCAAATCCCATTTGATGCCAGAGCCACGCAAAACGGGCCCCGTGCAGGCATAATTTATCGCCAAATCTTTCGGCAAAATTCCAACATCCACCGTGCGCTCAACAAAGATTTTATTCGTCGAAAGTAAATCGTTGTATTCTTTCACTTTTGCATCGAAAATATCAAGAAATTCATAAGTTTTTTCGACAAATCCAACAGGCAAATCGTGGGAAAGTCCACCAATCCACATATAATTGTAAAGCAATCGCGCACCACAAGCCGATTCGAATAAATCCAAAATCATCTCCCGTTCGCGCAAGGTATAAAGCAATGGAGTCCACGCACCTAAATCCAGCCCAAATGTTCCCAGCGCAATCAAATGCGATGCGATGCGATTCAGTTCCGACATGATTACACGAATGTATTCGACGCGTTCTGGAAGTTCGATATCAAGCATTTTTTCAACAGCAAGCACATAGCCGAGATTATTGTTCATCGCCGCAATGTAATCTAAGCGGTCTGTGTATGGCACAATTTGCGGATACTCTAAATTTTCGCAATGCTTTTCGAATGTGCGATGCAAATATCCTAAAACTGGCTCCACTTTGTTAACAATTTCGCCATCGGTTTCGAGCCGCAATCGTAAAACACCGTGCGTGCTCGGATGTTGCGGACCCATATTCAAAATCATCGAATCGGGTTTGTAGGTCATTTCTTGTATCATCGGCTACTCCTTCACTTTCGGCACAGGAATGCCATGATAAGTTTCTTGCGGCACATAATCTTTCCGAAGCGGAAAACCTTCCCAGTCATCAGGCAACAAAATCCGTGTCAAATTCGGATGATTTTCAAACACAACACCAAGCAAATCATACGCCTCTCGTTCGTGCCAATCTGCCGTTGCCCACAAATCCGAAACTGTTGCGATATTTTCTTCATCTTTTTTTACATTCGCTTTCAACGCAATCCTATGGTTATGCTTGAACGAATGCAAATGAATAATCACTTCGATTGTTTCGCCAATATCGGTAGCAGAAAGACTCATCAACGAATCAAAAAATAAACTCTCATCCGTTTTGCAAAATTCAGAAATTTCGTGCCATCTAGAAACTTCAATAATCAAATATGGGCTTGCCGTTTCCAAATCTGCACCGAGAATTGCATCAGAAAATTGTACATCTAAAATTGATTTGATTTCTTGTGCGTTCATACTTTTTCCGCTTTCAAATATCGTTCAGTTTTGATTTTTTCTTGCAATTTGATGATGCCTTCGAGCAAAGATTCTGGTCGTGGTGGACAACCGGGAATGTAAACATCCACAGGGATTATCAAATCGACACCTTTCAAAACAGAGTAGCCGTGTTGCCAATATGGACCGCCGCTATTCGAACAACTGCCCATTGAAATTACATATTTCGGCTCTGCCATTTGCTCGTAGAGTCGTTTTACACGCTCTGCCATTTTGATTGTAACTGTGCCGGCTACAATCATCAAATCTGCCTGCCGTGGTGTCGAACGAGGCATTACTCCGAGTCGGTCTAAATCATATCGCGATGCGCCAGTCGCCATCATTTCAATTGCGCAACACGCCAATCCAAATTGGAAAAACCAAAGCGAATTTCCACGCGCCCAATTGATAAAATCATCTATTTTTGTAATCAGGATATTGTCCTGAGAGTCTCGTGTTAGTGTGCCCATTTATTCTCCAAGATTTGCATATCGTCCATGTGCATATTTTACTTTGGGTTTCACCCAGTTCAAATCACCTTTTTTCCATGCATAAATCAAGCCAAACAGCAAAATGACGATAAAAATTACCATTTCCACAAATGCAAAAATTCCAAGTTTTTGATACACAACCGCCCATGGAAACATAAAAACCACTTCCACATCGAAAATCAAAAATATCAAAGCGATGATGTAAAATCTTGGATTAAATTGTATCCACGATGGACCTTCAACTGGTTCGCCACATTCGTAGGTCTCCAATTTCAGGTCTGTTGGATTTTTGTGTTGCAAAAGCCACGATAATGCAAGCGTGAACGCGAGTATCCCCAGTCCCACAACAAGATAAATAAAAACTGTTCCGAATTCGTTTAACAAAGTGTCTTCTTCTCCTTAAATTCTAAGTTGCAAATTTACGAGCAATAAAAAGTGCTACGCAAAAGAAAACAAGAGCAAATATTTACTTTTATTGAATAATTTTGCGGAAATGTGATTTGCGAAATGTGTTACAGGTCTAATTTGTGGAATTTGCGATTTTTTACATAATTCTACTATTGAAAATAGTTGAAATTGAATTTTTGAAAAAAATAATTTTTCGGGTTGACAAATCCAAAAACATCCACTATATTTGCAGGCTCGAATTTTCCATAAATTAATAAAAAACGAAAGGTTGTAAATGGCTACTAAAAAACCAATCCGCTCGTCGAGCGACGATGCGAACCGGTCATTAAGCCGGTATTTGCAAGAAATAGCAAAACACGAACCGCTACAACCGCACGTCGAAATCGAACTCGCACAGCGAATCCGCAAAGGCGAACGACAAGCCCTCAAACAATTGACCGAAGCGAATCTACGTTTTGTTGTCAGCGTTGCAAAAGATTATCAAGGACAAGGACTGCCTTTGACGGATTTAATCAATGAGGGAAATCTGGGATTAATTAAAGCATCTGAACGTTTTGATGAAACGCGCGGATTTAAATTTATCTCTTATGCAGTGTGGTGGATTCGACAGTCGATTTTGCAAGCACTTGCTGAGCACAGCCGAATCGTTCGTCTGCCGCTAAATCGTGTCGGTACAATCAGTAAAATCAGCAAATCGTCGGAACGCTTGGAACAGGTTCATGAACGCAAACCGAACGAATTGGAGATTGGTGCAGATCTTGAAATGAAATCCGCTGAGGTAACGGATGCCATTCGCATTTCGAAACGCCACCATTCGTTGAATGCGCCATTTCGCGATGGCGAGAAAAATTCTCTGATGGATATTATCGAAGACAACAATACGATTACACCTGAAACACCTCTCATGGGTGAATCACTACATGAAGAGATTATTGAATCACTCAAAACACTGAAACCTCGCGAAAGAGAGGTGATAGAAATGTATTTCGGAATCAACCGCAAATATGCATCCACCCTGAATGAAATTGGCGAGCGATTTGAATTAACGCGGGAACGTGTGCGACAAATCAAAGAAAAAGCAATTTGGCGATTGCGGCACAAATCCCGCAGTGAACGACTAAAAATGTATCTTGGCTAATAAATACTTGAGGAGGTAAGGCAGCAGAATGGTACAGGTTTTGATTAAAGAAGGAGAACCCGTTGAGAGAGCATTGCGACGCTTCAAAAAGCAATGGGAAAAAGCGGGGATTCATGGTGAACTTAGACGACGTGAGTATTTTGTGAAACCGACAGAAGCACGACGCTTACGGAAAAAACTAAACCGCGTTACAGCACGTCGTAATGCGAGATTTTTAAATGGGTAATTTGACTATTTAAATTCTTTCTGGATAGCCCGAATTATTTAATAGTTCGGGCTTTTTCATTTGTGGTTTGTAATATTCAACTAGTAAATTTCACCATATGAAACAGCCAATATTTTCAATTTCAGGAGTCCGCGGAACCGTCCCGGACTCACTTTCGCCGAATATCGTGTTTCGGCTTGGTATTGCATTTGCAAAAACTCAGCCAAAAGGTAAAATTTTTCTTGGACAAGATACGCGCCCGACTGGTGCTGAATTGCTAAAAATTTTGCAACAAGCATTGGAATCGCAAAATCGCGAATTTATTGATGTTGGGATTTGCCCAACGCCCACGGCACAATTTGAAATTGAGCACGGCGATTTTGCAGGTGGAATTATTGTTACAGCAAGCCATAATCCATTGCCCTACAACGGTCTGAAATTTATCAATTCGGATGGCGTATTTTGTGATTCTACAGAAGTTTCGGCGATATTTTCGAAATTTGAAAAGCAGAGCGCAACGGCAGAAAAAATGGAGCCAACTTGTGATGCTGAGATATTTTTAGGCGGAAATCATCTTTCGGCGATTTTGGAACATCCCATAATTGACGCGAAGAAAATCCGCGAAAAACGATTCAAAATTGTTGTCGATGCGGTGAATGGCGTTGGCTCGGTAATGATGCCAAATCTTTTGCGAAAACTCGGTTGTGAAGTTATCGAATTATATTGTGAGCCAAATGGAAAATTTCCGCGTGGTGCAGAGCCATTGCCAGAAAACCTTGGTGTTTTGAGTCAAACAGTCCGCGAAAATTCATCCGATTTGGGCGTTGCGATGGACCCTGATGGCGATCGACTTGCACTCGTGGACGAAAACGGCAATCCGCTCGGCGAGGAAAAAACATTGCCATTAGCGGTTGATGTTGTGCTTGAGCATCCAGCATCCAACATCCAACATCCAGAACCAAGTGTCGTCGTCAATCTTTCCACTTCGATGATGATTGAGTCCGTTTGCAAAAAATATGAAGCAACTTTGCATCGCACGGAAATTGGCGAAATAAATGTTGTGAAACAAATGCAAAAACTTGACTCGATTATCGGCGGCGAGGGCAATGGCGGTGTGATTTTTCCCGAAATTCACTCTGGGCGCGATGCGTTTGTCGGTGTTGCGTTGATTTTGCAAAAAATGGCACAATCGGGAAAAACCATTTCGCAACTTTCTGCGGAGTTACCGAATTTTTTCATTACAAAAAGCAAAATCGAACTCGCCGGGGTGGATTATAAAGTGATGCTCGAGAAAATCAAAACGGCTTTTGACGATGCAGAAATAGATGAACGCGATGGTATCAAGTTTTCGTGGCACGACCGTTGGGTGCATATCCGAAAATCCAACACCGAACCGATTGTGCGAATTTATGCCGAAGCACCGACAAAAAGAGAATCGCAAGAATTGCTGGCGCAAATCAAAAAGAATTTAGCGTGAAACGCAATTTTTCGCGCCAAAACATCGTTTTTAAAAAAATTTAAAAATTTTCTTGACATGTATTGAGATTCCTTTTTAGATTTGAACAGATGATAATGACAAATGTACAATTGTTCAGGCGATGCAAAGAGAAACAAATCAAATCACGTTGATGGTGGAAACGGCGCGTATGTATTACGAACATGATCTCACGCA
>JADHUZ010000042.1 GCA_016784265.1 Fidelibacterota bacterium | reverse complement strand
TTCGTTTTTGGTGTATTTGCAATTTGTTTGCACGGAATTTGGACACCAGTATTTACATCTGAAAAATTGAATTTGACATTTTTGGACGTTGGAGTTGGCGATGCTTCTGTCGTGTGCTATCCATCTGGCGATGTTGTCGTAATTGATTGTGGAAAAATTACACGACACTACGATGATGGAGAGAAAATTCTGTTGCCATTTTTTGAAAAATACGGGTTGGATAAAATTCAAATTTTGGTGCTGACCTCGCCAAATAAAGTCAATTATGGAGGTGCTATTTCTTTGTTGGCGACTTTGCCTGTCGGCGAAATTTGGGTTTTATTTGAAGATATGGATAAGCCAGATTTTCTGCATTTAAAGGAAATTGCCATAGAAAAAGAAATCTCAATATTTTTTAAACAAAAAGGGGATTATGATGCAGAGCATGGATTATTTGTTTTGCAAACTGGTTCGGCAATTTGGGAAAATTCCTCTGTGCTGCGCTTGCAGTTCGGCACGAAATCTGTTTTGTTTTGTAATAACTATGATACTTTCGTAATTCCAGAAGAATTTAATAACCATCTTGCGGCGGATATTTTCAAAGTTCCAAATCACGGAGAGGATTCCATTTTTGTGAAAATTCTTCCAATGGTCAAACCGCAAATTTCTGTAATTTCAATGTATCAAAAGGTTGATAGTGGATTGATTCGGAAATTGGAAAATTATGGCGATGTTTTTCTCACTGGCGAAACAGGAGCGGTGATGTTTGAAACTGATGGAAAAACTTTTCGGAGGATTGATTGGCGAAAATTCTAAAAACAGCACCGCTTGATTTTGAAAAAGAAATTTGGCAGAGTGGAATCGCGAAAATTGCCGGTGTGGATGAAGTCGGCAGAGGACCTCTTGCCGGTCCAGTTGTTGCGGCGGCTGTGATTTTACCGGAAGATGAACAAATTGATGGCGTGATCGATTCTAAATTGCTGAGTGAAAAACGCAGAGAAGAACTTTTTGAAATCATTCAACAAAAAGCACTCGCCATCGGAATTGGGCAAATAAATCCGCAGGAAATTGATCGTATAAATGTTCTGGAAGCGACAAAAAAAGCGATGAAAATTGCGATTGGAAAATGCCAGCCACAACCGGAATTCCTCCTGATCGATGGGAATCAGGGACTGCCTATTTATCAGCAAAAGACGATTATCAACGGCGATCAGAAAAGTCATTCGATAGCGGCAGCTTCTATCATTGCCAAAGTTACGCGAGATCGAATCATGCGAAAATATCACGAGATTTTTCCGGAATATGGCTTCGATTCTCACAAAGGTTATGGCACGAAATTGCATTGTAAGAAAATAGCAGAAATTGGCGCATCGCCAATCCATCGTGCTAGTTTCAAGCGAGTAGCGGAACATCTACGCAATCCGAAAAATGCCAATTTCCAAATTTTAGGAAAATGGGGTGAGGATTGGGCGGTTTCGGCAATCATTGAAAACGGTTTGGAAATTATTCGCAGAAATTTCCACGGCAGTCGCACGGGTGAAATTGACATTATCGCGAAAGATGGCGATGTGATTGCGTTGATTGAAGTGAAAACAGGCAAGAGTGAAACAGAACTTGTCCGAAGAATTGATGAGGAAAAACAAGAAAAAATTGCAGAAACCGGAGAATACTTTTTTTTTCAACATCCAGAATATCGAAATTTAGAGTGTCGATTTGACATTGTGAAAGTAGTTTACAACAAAATAATACCGGAAATAATTTATGAAAAAGACGCTTTTCGTTTGTAATTTTTTAATTTTATCGCTGGCTATCGAAGCGGCGGAACTTGTCGGGACAGGCAAAAACGGCATGGTAGTTACTGCTGATTCGTTGGCGACGGCGGTTGGAGTGGAAATTCTCAAAAAAGGTGGTAATGCAGTTGATGCCGCAATTGCGGTCAACTTTGCGATGGCTGTAACTTATCCTGAAGCGGGGAATATCGGCGGTGGCGGTTTTATGGCCATTCGCTTTGACGATGCTACCGAAACGCTGGATTATCGAGAAAAAGCACCGATGAAAGCCACGCGCGATATGTATTTGGACTCGGATGGTTTTGTGGATAAACGGAAAAGTCGTTACGGTATTTTGGCGGCTGGCGTGCCGGGGGCTGTTGCGGGAAATTATGCGGCATGGGAAAAATATGGAACGCTAAAATGGAATGAATTGATTCAGCCGGCGATTGATTTTGCAAAATTCGGTTTTACAATGGACGGACATTTTGCCGCAATTCTGAATGGCTATCAAAAATTGTTCGAGATGGATATCATGGCTTTATCGGCATTTCAACCGCTGGATTCGGTTTGGCGCGCTGGTAACGTGCTTGTGCAACCGGAATTGGCTTGGACTTTGGAAAAAATTGCCGAAAATGGACGAGATGGATTTTATGAGGGTGAGGTGGCAAAGCGAATCGTTCGAGATAGCGAGCGACTTGATGGACTGTTCTCGTTGGAGGATTTTTCTCGCTATGAAGCAATTTGGCGCAAACCGATCTCCGTAACTTATGAAAATTGGCAGATTTATTCTATGCCGCCACCGAGTTCCGGTGGAATTTGTGTGATTCAACTATTGAATTTTGCGCAATTATTTCCACTCGAAAAATGGGGATTTCAGAGCGCAAATCATGTTCATTTTACTGTCGAAAGTCAGCGCAGAGTTTTTGCCGATCGCAGTCAACATTTGGGTGATTCTGATTTTTGGAATGTTCCTGTATCGAGTTTAGTAAACGAGAGTTACGCCAAACAATTAAAGCAACAGTTTAAATATGTTGCCACGCCGAGTTCGGAGGTTTTGCCAAATTCGATGGAATCTCTTTCTGACGAATCCGAAGAAACGACGCATTTTTCTATCATGGATAAATGGGGCAACGCGGTGAGCAATACAACGACGATTAATGGCTGGTTTGGATGTGGTGTTGTCGTTGCAGATTGCGGGTTTTTTCTCAACAACGAAATGGACGATTTTTCCGCAAAGCCGGGCGTTCCAAATCAATTTGGACTGATTGGGGCAGAAGCAAACGCCATCGAGCCGGAAAAACGAATGCTTTCTTCGATGAGTCCGACAATCGCAACAAATGGCACGGAAACGCTTGTTATCGGTTCACCGGGCGGTTCGACGATTATCACGACGGTTTTTCAAGTTTTGCAGAATTACATCGGATTTGGAATGTCGCTCGAAGAAGCCGTGCAATCGCCACGATTTCATTCGCAGTGGTTGCCAGATAGAATTGACATCGAAGAAGGATTTCCGAAAGAAATTCAATGGGAACTTCAACTGCGTGGACACAGTTTAAATTCTCGTAAATTAGGGCAGGCGAATTGCATCGTTTTGAAAGCAGATGGAACGATGATTGGCATCGCCGACCGTCGCAGAGGTGGCGGATTCGCGAAAGGATTCTGACAATGAACAATTTACAATGTGCAATTAGCAATGAGCGAAAAACGAGTTACACAAATTGCTGCAATTCGTGTAACTCGTGGTTAAAAAAGGAGAGAAATTGAAAGAGCAAAAAATTCAATGTGGAGTTTGTGAAAAAGAATACAATTTGGCAGAAAACAAGATTGGTAGTCAAATTGAGTGGGGAATTTTTGGTTTGGTTGCCGTTGGAATGGTTTATTTGATTTGGGGCGCGTTTAACAAATATTCGATGATTGCGGCTGTGTTTGCAGGATTCATGGCAATCAACGCAAAGCATTCCAAAAAATATTGCTCCAAAGTCTGCAAAAAAGTTGGGCGGAAAAAAGAGACAAAATCGTGGGTAACTATTATCATCATCGCGCTAATTGTCAAATCGCTGTTTTTTGAAATTTATGCCGTTCCAACCGGTTCGATGCTAAACACGATTCAATTGAACGATTTTTTAATTGGAAATCGCTTTGTTTATGGAATGCGCACGCCTGATAGATTGGGTCTCATTTGGACGAGAGTCGGATTTAATGTTCCGTATTTTCAATTGCCCGGATTCACAAAACCGAAAGCCGGTGATATTGTGATTTTTGAGTTTCCGCGTGATAAAATCACAAAATATGTCAAGCGATGCGTTGCAGGTCCCGGGCAGACTTTTGAAATTGTGGACAAGCAAATTTTTATTGATGGCGATACTTTGCGAATTCATCGCGACAAATTGGATTATTCGTATGGAAAGGAAATTCCCAAACGCGTCCCTGAGCACGGCGGATTTTTCACATCGGCGTTTGCGAACAGTCATTATCGTGGGTTTGAAGATTCCGGTGGAAAGCCGAAGGCAGTTTTGAACTCGAAATACAACGATAAATCAATTTATGCTAATCATGGAAACAAGGATAATTTTCGGAAGTTTCGCGTACCGCAAAAGGGTGATTCACTGGCGATTTCGGAAACGGCTCAAGAAATTCTTATCCAAATTATGCTATTGGACGGTCATCAAGTAGAATTCAGAAGTGGCGGAAAAACTTACGAATTTACGATGACGGATCCATTGGATGTCGCATCGGTCGTTCCGCAAAGTCGGCAGCAAAGCATAGTCTTGGAATATTTTGAGAAAATGGGTGAGGAAAATTTGATTTTGCCTTTTCCGATGAAGCATCGAATACGCCAATGGGAAAGATTTTATATGAATCGAAAATTGCCGACGGATTTGATTTTTGTGGATGGAAAATCGCTAAGCAAGATAAAAAATTACGAAGTTGAGCAGGATTATTATTTTATGGTTGGTGATAATCGCGATGGCAGTTACGACAGTCGCTATTGGGGACCTGTGCCGTTCAATCATATTTTGGGACAGGCGATGGTCAATCATTTTTCCGTTTCTGGCAAATTTCCATTTATCCGTTTTGAGCGGATTGGAAATATCCTGCGATGAAACAGTGAGCAGTAAACAGTCACAAAAAGAGGAATATTGATTATGCCGTTTCGTTGGCGATCCGATGGTGATTACATTAAAAAACTTCCGCTAACGCGGAGAATTATGCCGCATATCATGCGCACGCGGACAGAATCACAGGTTTATTTTGAACAAAAAATAAATGTGACTCAGATGTGGGAATTTATCCGTGAATGTCGTGAAAAATCGCGTATAACTTTTTTGCAATATTTTATATGGGCGGGCGCACAAACGATTCGAAAATTCCCTGATTTAAACAGATTTGTCGCTGGAAAAAGAATTTACCAGCGGCGCGGAATTTGGGTCAGTTTCAGCGCAAAAAAAGAAAAAACAGACAAAAGTCCAATTGTCGTTGTGAAAACAAAAATTGATCCGAAAATTGATTTTTTGACGACCGCGCAAATGATTCAAAATCAGATTGCTGAACGATTTAGCGACAAGAAATCAACAACGGATAAGGAACTTTCCCTTGCTTTTTTGCTTCCGAATTTTATTATCGGATTTATTTCTCGTCTGTTGATGTGGCTGGATCATTTTGGTTTTTTGCCTGGTTCCATGATTCAAAAAGACGAGATGTTTTCCAGTGTTTTTATCGCAAATCTCGGGAGCATTGGATTGGATGCCGCTTATCACCACTTGTTTGAATATGGAAATATACCGTTTTTTGTCGCCATCGGACAGAAAAAAGACGAAGCCGTTTTGGATGAAAATGGAAATTTGGGTGTTGCTCCGATTGTAACGATTCGATATACATTTGACGAGCGGATTACCGATGGATTGTATTGCATGAAAGCATTAGAACACCTCAAAGAAATGCTGGAAAATCCGGTAATTTCAGTCTCCTGATTTTCGCGAAAATTTTCGTGCATCTCTATTTTCACATTCCGTTTTGCATCTCAAAATGTGATTATTGCGATTTCTATTCACTGCCGAATAAAAAAACGAAAATCTCAGATTATTTCCATTCTATGAATTTAGAAATTGAAGAGTGGCTTGATTCTACAAATTTGCCAAATTCTCCGATAAAAACGATTTATTTTGGCGGCGGAACTCCTTCTATTGCGCCGGTGTTTGAGATTGGAAAAATCCTGAATAACTTGAAAAATAAAAGGGGATTTGCGCAAACAATTGAAGTAACACTTGAAATGAATCCCGGTGAAATTTCTCGACAAAAATTAGTGGAATTTTTCCAAATTGGAATCAACCGAATTTCGATTGGATGCCAGTCATTTTTGGATGCAGATTTATCCAATTTGGGCAGAATTCACTCTTCAAAACAAGCGTTGCAAGTGGTGGAATTAGCAAAAGATGTGGGATTTCAAAACATTGGTTTGGATTTGATTTTTGGGATTCCAGAGCAAACTTTCGAAGATTGGAAACGCAATTTAACTGTCGCGACAAATTTGGATGTTCAGCATCTATCGGTTTATAATTTGACGCCAGAAAAAGGAACTAAATTTTACGAATCGATTTTTTCCGGAGATGTGAAAATGCCCGATGAAATCATTCAAGAACGAATGTTTTTATTGGCGCAAACTATTCTTGCGGAAGGCGGTTTTGAGCAATATGAAATTTCAAATTACGCGAAAAAAGGGTTTCGTTCGCAACACAATGCGAATTATTGGTCGAGAACTGATTATCGAGGATTTGGTCCCTCTGCGCATTCTTTTGTGGATGGAAAGCGGTTTTGGAATGTTCGAGATTTGGAAGAATACACCAAGCGTTTGTTGCGCGGAAAATCGCCGATTGACAGTTCCGAAATTTTATCTTCTGCTCAAAAATTTACAGAATTGGTGATGATGGGTTTGCGCACAGCGAGGGGAATTTCTATGAAAGATTTGAAACGCAAAAAACTTGCGGATCAGTTTTTTCAGAATTATGAGAATTTGGATGCAGAATTCCAAAAGAAATTTATCGTAAACTCAGAATTTTTCAAATTAGAACCAGAAGAATGGTTGTTGTGCGATAGTTTAATCGAGAAATTATTAGCAGAAATTTAAAGACACTTTTTTCCGCCAAAATGTCAGCGTAAATTTGTGGCACAGCAATTGAGACTATTTCGCAAAAAAGAGGATGAAATGAGTGAATTAATTAACAACAAACAAGAACGAATCAACAAAATGAAAACGCTGATTCGCAAACTACATGAAGGCAAAGCCGAACCGGGACAGGTGCAACATCAACTTGAGGCGTTGCTCGAAGAAGCCGATTATTCCGATGTATTTGCAATGGAAGTTCAACTCATCGAGGAAGGCATTAAAGAGGAAGAAATTCAGCGGCTCTGCGATGTGCACACTGCTGTTTTGAAAAAACAATTGGACAAACAGGAAACGCCAGCAACTGTACCGGGACATCCTGTGCGTACATTTTTGGCAGAAAATGCGCAACTTGAAAACGAAATTCGCTCGCTTAGAAGTTTGTTTCAATCTATTTCCGAAATGCCGAATGAAAAAGACGCATCGATTTTGATGCACATGATAAATGCGCATTTTAATTCGCTAATGGATGTTGATAAACATTATCGTCGAAAAGAAAACTTGCTGTTCCCGTTTTTCGAGAAAAAAGAAATTTCGGGACCGCCTGCGGTGATGTGGGGCAAGCACGATGAAGTTCGTGAAATGATGAAAAATTCAATCGAAGGCTTGCAGAATGCGAAGCCAATTTCGGCGGAAGAAGCGACTGCATTTATCCAATTTGCATTGGAACCTACGCTTGCGCAAATCGAGGAAATGATTTACAAAGAAGCAAAAATTCTGTTTCCGATGGCGGTTGAAACACTCAGCGATACAGAATGGTATGAAATTTATTTGCAATCAGACGAAATCGGATTTTGCCTGATTGACCCAAAAGACGAGTGGCAACCCAAAGATTTGCAAGAAATGCCAGAAATGACCGCTTCGCAAGGGAAAATCAAATTGCCGAGCGGGACATTTAGCGTCGAAGAATTAACGAAAGTTTTGAATACTGTCCCTGTTGATATGACTTTTGTTGATAAGGACGACACAGTGCGATATTTTACGCAAGGGAAAGAGCGCATTTTCGATCGCAATCGGACAATTTTGGGCAGAAAAGTGCAATATTGTCATCCGCCGTCATCCGTGCATATCGTCGAGAAAATTTTACAAGATTTCAAATCTGGCAAGCAGGACGAGGCGAATTTTTGGATTCAAATTAAAGGGCAATTTATTTACATTCGTTATTTTGCAATGCGCGATGAAAATGAAAATTATCTCGGAACGCTGGAAGTTTCGCAAGATTTGAC
>JADHUZ010000041.1 GCA_016784265.1 Fidelibacterota bacterium | reverse complement strand
AACTGCAAACGAGAACAATCAGATGGAACTTTCTTTCATAATTGAAGAAGGTGTGAAAGTGAAAATTGGTCAGATCGCATTCTCGGAAAGTTTATCTTTTTCAGATTCCAAACTCAAACGGCAGATGAAAAATACGAAAGAGTTCAAATGGTATTGGGCGTTTGGAAAATCCGAATATAACGAAGAAAAATTGGAAGAAGATTTTGAAAGTCTGCGCACTTTTTATTTAAATCGAGGTTATCGCGATGTCGTCGTTGATATTGACTCGACTTATTTTTCAAAAAACGGAAAACGCATTAATCTTAATATTCAAATTAATGAGGGCGAAAAATATAAATTCGGCTCGTTCTCATGGGATGGGAACAATCTTTACACAGCAGACCAATTAAACTCGGTGCTTGCTGGCGGAACGGTAGATGAAACGGAAACATTTCATGCTCTTCAAGAAGACACGAGCAAATCGCTTTTTTCTCTGAAAAATTTATTTATGACACCGACAACTATCCGGACAGGGCAAAAATATAATAAAGAAGCAATGGATTTTGCATTGGAGCGGATTATTTCGCTCTACATGAACAAGGGGCATTTGTTTTTTAATATCATCCCTCAGGAAATACCGAAAGGCAAAGATACCATTGATGTCCATTTTGCTTTGGTAGAAGGTCATCCGGTAACCATTCGAGAAATAAAATTTTCCAGCAATACGAAGACTTACGAAAATGTCATTCGGAGAGAATTCAAATCATATCCCGGCGATATTTTCAATCGTGAAAGCCTAATGCGGAGTATTCGCGAAGTATTTATTCTCAATTATTTCAGCAATGTCGAGCCTCAGATTCAGCCGGTAAACGACGCACTTGTCGATTTGAATGTTGTCGTGGAAGAAAAAGAGGGCGGCACAGATCGCGCCAATGCTTCTGCTGGTTTTTCTCAACGTGATGGAATTATCGGTTCTGTTGGAATGGAGTTCAATAATTTTCTTGGAAAGGGTCAGCAGTTGATGCTGAATTATCAGCGCGCTAGATATTTTCAATCTGCATCTTTTGGCTTTACGGAACCGTGGTTATTTGACCGTCCCAATTTGGTGGGATTTAATTTGTTTTACACCGAACGCGGAAATGTTAACCAGTTTTCTTCTGCCGGATATACAGGTGGAGATTACTATCTACCTTTCGATATTCATGAAACCGGTGGTTCCGTCAGTTTTGGGCATCGTTTTAAATGGCCTGATAATTATTTTCGTGGAACATGGAGATTTCAAGCATCTCAAAAGCAATATGCAAACATTCACGAAGACGGATGGGATATTTTATATCGCATCAATCCTGCGGCAAAAAACAATCCTGAAATTGCAGAAGAACCAATCGTCGGGATCAACATTAAGCAGACAATCCGAAGAGATAGCCGCGACCGAGCAGAATTTCCTACCTACGGTTCCGTTCTGTCTTGGGCGACAACACTCTCTGGTGGGCCGCTATTGCGTGGCGATGAAGAATTTCTGAAAACTCGGTTTGAATTGGATTGGTACATTCCGCTTCTGTCAAAATTTGTGTTTTATCAAAGCACGAGCGTTGGTGTGCTCAATAAATTTCATTCAAAAGCCATCGTGCCATATACAGAGTTTTTCTACATGGGCGGAGCAGGACTCACGCTTGGCGATGCTTTAAGAGGCTACGAGGAACGATCTGTTGGTCCAATGAACGCCGATGGATATCCCAGCGGTGCAAGTTTTTTGTGGAAATACTCAGCGGAGTTGCGATTTAGCATCTCAGAACAACCGATGGTTTACGCGCTCGCGTTTTTTGAGACTGGAAATACTTGGGAATCTGCTCTTGATGCAAACTTGTTTGACCTAAAAAGATCAGTAGGCATTGGTGGTAGAATGTATATGCAAATGATCGGTGAAATCGGATTTGATTATGCCTATGGCTTTGATAAATTGAGTCCGGGTTGGAAGCCACATATTATTTTTGGAAGACCATTTTAACAAAAAAGGAGACTACTTTGAAAAGAACAAGTCAATTCATAATCGCTTTACTTTTACTTGGGACAGGCTTGCTGTACAGTGAAGTAAAAATCGGTTATGTCAACATGGAAAAAATCATCGCAGAATATCAGCCACTCCAAGAAGTTGATAAGCAATTACAGCGGGAATTTGAACGATTGCAGCAAGAGCGAGATAATCTTGTGGTTCGGATAGATTCGTTGCAAAACGCTTTTGAAAAACAAAGCTTGATGATGAGTGAATCACGCAAAGAAGAAAAAGCGGGAGAAATTCAGGCGCTGATGATGACAGTTCAGGAATTCGAGACAAAACATTTCGCCTATCCTGAAGGCACAATCTACAAAATACAAAAAGATTTGGAGGATCCGATTCGCAAACAAATCAAAGAAGTTGTGGATCTGGTTGCGGAAAAGGAAAATTTTGATCTTGTCTTTCAGGAGCCCGGCGCTCTGCTCTATGCAGATCCAAAATGGGACATGACAGACGATGTGTTATACGAATTGCGTCGCGAAAGAGAATAACCTAATTTGGTTATCACACTTGGTGAACTGGCAGCGCGCTTAAACGGCAAAATTGCGGGAGATTCAAATAAAAAAATCTCCGGCGTTGCCTCAATTCAAGAAGCGAAAAAAAATGATATTTCATTTTTGTTTGATGCGCGATATCAGAAATTTTTAGATTCTTCTGATGCCGGCGCTCTGCTACTTTCGGAAGAATTTTCCGATTCGTTTTCGCCCTCCATTGTCGTGAAAAATTCCGATAAAGCGTATGTTGAATTGCTTTCTATTTTCGCTGATGAAAAATCCATTTCAAACAGCATTCATAAATCTGCGATTATCGGCGAAAATTGTGATATTTCAGAATCTATTTCAATTGCT
Organism: Fidelibacterota bacterium; assembly: GCA_016784265.1. Lineage (GTDB taxonomy): Bacteria > Fidelibacterota > BS150m-G59 > BS150m-G59 > BS150m-G59 > BS150m-G59. The sequence continues at coordinate 5,709 of JADHUZ010000041.1, read as the reverse complement.
GGGAATGTAGTAATTGGCGACAATGTTGTGATTGGAGACAACACAATAATTGAGCCGAATGTTACGATTGGAAATGATGTTACGATTGGAAATGATTGCTATTTTTCACCATCATCTGTTATTTATGAGCGAGTGAAAATAGGAAATCGCGTTCGAGTGCATGCTGGTGCAATTATCGGAAGTGACGGATTTGGATTTCGGAATATCAAAGGAACAATCCGAAAAGTTTATCACCTTGGTGATGTCCAAATTGGCGACGATGTGGAAATTGGAGCAAACACAACAATCGATAGAGGAACAGTCGGTAGCACAATTATCGAAAATGGTTGCAAATTAGATAATTTGATTCAAATTGCGCACAATGTTCACCTCGGGAAAAACTGTATGCTCGCTGCACAAGTTGGAATTGCGGGTAGCACAAAACTCGGACATTCCGTAATTATGGGTGGAAAATCGGGTATTGCAGGACATTTGGAAATTGGAAATCAAGTGATGATTGCCACAAAAGCGGGCGTAACTCATTCCTTTTCGAGCAATTTGATTTTATCGGGCTTTCCAGCGCGCGAGCACACGGCTTCGAAACGCATTGAGGCGATAATTTCGCGATTGCCCAAAATAATAACAGACTTGCGAGGAATGCGCCATCAAATAGAAAAATTGGAAGAGGAAATGCATGCATAAAAATCAACGCACAATTAAAAAATCGATTTCTTGTGATGGCGTGGGTTTACACACTGGATTTGAATCTACGGTAACTTTTCATCCTGCCGAAGAAAATTATGGAATTCGATTTGTTCGGACTGATTTGCCGAATTCCCCAGAAATTTTGGCTGAAATTGATCATGTAGTTGATATTTCTCGTGGAACAACGATTGCGGAAAATGATGTGAAAATCCACACAGTGGAGCATGTGCTTGCCGCGGTGGTTGGGTTGGAAATTGACAATATCAAAATTGAATTGAGCGCGCCGGAGCCGCCAGTTTGCGATGGAAGTTCGGAAGAATTTGTCAAAACATTATTAGAAGTTGGCATTGTCGAGCAAGAATCGCCACGAAAAGTTTTTGTTGTTGATGAAGCGATAACTTTCCACGACCCAGAAAGAAATACTGATATTCATTTGTTGCCATCGGACAGATTTCGCGTAACTTGCATGATTGATTTCCAAAATCAGTCGCTCGGCACACAATATGCTTCGTTGTATTCTTTGCAGGAAGATTTTGTGGAAAAATTTGCACCAGCACGGACATTTTGTTTTCTCAGTGAAGTGGAAATGTTGAAAGAGCAAGAACTTATCAAGGGCGGAACTCTGGATAACGCATTGGTTTTTGTGGACAAAGAGCTGGACGAGCCCGAGCAAGCCAAACTGAAACATTTATTTGGCTTAAGCCAAGATGTGTTTCGTGGGGCAAACGGAATGCTTAACGGAAAAAATTTGCGGTTCGAAGATGAGCCAGTTCGTCATAAGGTGTTGGATTTAATTGGAGATTTGGCACTTTTGGGAATGCCAATTCAGGGTCATGTGATTGCCGCGAGAAGTGGACACGCTCCAAATGTTGAATTTGTTAAAAAAATCCGCGAAAAACTGCGAGCACGTCGCCCAAAACCGACCATCAAAATAGAGGAAATTCTTGAAATTTTGCCTCATCGTTATCCATTTGTGTTGGTGGATAGAATTGTGGATATGCCGACAGAAAAGTCAATTGTTGGAATAAAAAATGTAACGATTAACGAGCCATTTTTTATTGGACATTTCCCAGAACATCCGGTGATGCCGGGGGTTTTAATTGTCGAAGCGATGGGACAAGTTGGCGGGATTTTGTTGCTAAATGTTGTCGAAAAGCCAGAAGAGAAATTAGTCTATTTTACAGGATTTGAAAATGTGAAATTTCGTCGCCCTGTTGTGCCGGGCGATCAACTGCGGTTAGAGGTTGAACTGGTGCATCAAAGGCGCGCAATGGTTACGATGGAAGCAAAAGTGTTTGTGGATGAAAATCTGGTTTCACAAGCAACTCTTAAGGCGGCAATTGTAGATAAATGAGTATCAAAATTCATCCAACGGCACTCATTGATTCATCCGCGAAAATCGCAGAAGGTGTTACAATCGGTCCTTTTACAATTGTCGAAAATGGCGTTCGCATCGGGAAAAACACAAAAATTGCTTCTCACATAAAAATTGCATCCGACACACAAATTGGCGATGAATGCCAAATTTTTCACGGAGCTGTGATTGGTGAAATTCCGCAAGATTTGAAATTCCACGGAGAAAAATCAAAAACGATTATTGGAGATCGAAATATCATTCGCGAATTCGTTACGATTCATCGCGGCACAGAGGATAGGAAAGAGACACGAATTGGTTCCGATAATCTGCTGATGGCGTATGTTCATGTGGCGCACGATTGTATCGTTGGCGATCATACCATTTTAGCGAATACGGTGCAATTGGGAGGCCATGTTATCGTTGACGAATGGGCAATTGTTGGCGGCATGGTCGGCGTTCATCAATTCACTCGCATTGGGAAACATTCGTTTGTCGGCGGCGGTTTTCGTTGCGTCCAAAATGTGCCTCCATATATTCTTGCTTCTGGAGAACCGCTAAAATATGTGGGATTGAACCTTGTCGGCTTGCGTCGTCGTGGATTTACCAACGCGACAATTCAACAACTCAAGGATGCATACCGATTGATTTATCGTTCCGGAATTAACATCGGACAAGCAATCGAGCAAATTCAATCGGGGTTCGAATTGACAACGGAAATTCAGGAAATTATTAATTTTATCCAACATTCTGAACGTGGCATTGTTTAAGCAGTTAGTTGTTATCAATTAGCCGTAACGATTATTGTGTCAAATCCAAAATCCATCTCCGTGCTCGGATCTACCGGATCAATCGGTGTTAACACGCTGCAAATAGCCGCAAAAAACACAGATCGGATCAAGATAAAATATCTGACAGCGAATAAAAACAGTGATTTGATTATCTCCCAAACGCAACAATTTTTGCCCAATGCTATTGCGATTACGGATCCGCAAGCTTTTGAGCACGCAAAAAATGCACTAAAAAATTCATCTGTGGAAATCCTTTTCGGAAAAGAGGGACTGAACGAAATTGCAAGCAGAGATGATGTAGATCTTGTTGTCAATGCTGTGGTTGGAAAATCCGGACTCGAGCCGACAATTTGTGCCTTAGAAATGGGGAAAGATATTGCTTTGGCAAACAAGGAATCTCTTGTCATGGCGGGCGAGTGGGTGATGAAATTGACAAAAGAGCGCAACGCAACCGTGTTTCCCATTGATAGTGAACATAGCGCAATTTGGCAATGTCTATCCGGCGAAAATCAAAAGCAGGTCAATAAAATAATTCTGACAGGATCTGGTGGACCTTTTCGTCAATATCCGTTGGATCAATTTTCATCCATCGCGCCAGAGCAAGCGCTGAAACATCCAAACTGGTCAATGGGCGCAAAAATCACCGTTGACTCCGCAACCATGATGAACAAGGGATTGGAGATTATCGAGGCGCGTTGGCTTTTTGATTTTCCTCCGGAGCAAATCGAGATTTTGATTCATCCGCAATCAATTATCCATTCTATGGTTGAATTTGTTGATGGCTCGATTAAGGCGCAGCTCGGCTTGCCAGACATGAAAATCCCAATCCAATATGCGCTCAGTTATCCTGATCGCTGGCACGCAGATTGGGAAAAAATTGATTTTACAAAACTTGCTTCGTTAACTTTTGAATCGCCAGATTTGAATCGTTTTCCGTGTTTATCTCTCGCGATGGATGCGCTGGAACGAGGTGGCATTTATCCTGCGGCATTGAACATCATGAATGAATTCGCAGTTTACGCGTTTCTCGATCGGAAAATCTTATTCACAGATATTGCAATTTGTGTTGAACAAATTCTCAGCCTCGGCGATCTCGCAAACTGGGAAATCAATTTACAGAGCTTTCAAGAATTAGAAACGGTAGCCAAAGATATTTTGAATAACATCGAAAAACAGTGCTGTAAATGACTTTGATTCTGACAATTGTTTTGCTTTTCGGAAGCGTGATTCTTGCGCATGAATTTGGTCATTTCATCATGGCGCGGATGACAGGGATGCGTGTGGAGAAATTTTCCATTGGATTTCCACCGCGATTGCTTTCGCTCAAACCAACAGAAAATGGCTGGGTGCTTCGGATTTTCTTTTTCAAATCGACAGAAAGCGGATTGAAATGGCAACCAATTTTAAAATTTAATCTCTCACGAAAATTCGCAAAAAGCAAGACAGAATATAACTTTGCGCTGATACCTTTGGGCGGCTATGTGAAAGTTGCTGGTGTCATCGACGAAAGTTTTGACAAAAAAATCGTCGGTGCGAAAGACGAGTTTTCCGGTAAAAATGGATTCCAAAAAAGTCTATTTCTTCTTGGTGGCGTTTTGATGAATTTTGTTTTGGCTTTTGTAATTTTTTCGGGAATATTTTACCACAACGGAATTCCAAGTGATAGCACAAGAATCGATGTTGCAACCGGTGGACCATCAGAAATCGCGGGCATTCAATCTGGTGATTCTCTTCTCACAATCAGTGGAGAAATCGTGGAAACTTGGGACGATCTCGTTGATGTTGTGCGAGGCAAACCAGACCAAAATTTAACAATCGAATATTTCAGAAGCAATCACGTTTTTTCAACCACAGTTCATTCAGATTCCTACGAACTTGCCGGCGCAGACACTGTTATCGTGATTGGGCGAATTGGTGTTATTCGAGAAATGTTACCGATAGGATTTTACCAGTCTGCAATTTTGGGTGCGAAGGCCATCAACGAAACATTAGGTTTGGTGGTTTATTTTGTTCGGGGATTATTTTCTGGTGAATTTAATTTTCGTAAGCACATCGGCGGTCCAATTACAATTGTGAACGAAGCTCATTCAGCATTGCAATCCGGCTGGATAAAGTTCTTTTATTTTATCGCTTTTATCAGTGTTCAAATTGGAATATTTAACCTTTTCCCAATTCCTGGGCTTGATGGCGGGCATCTTTTGATTGTGATTATTGAATCGCTCATCAGAAAACCATTGTCTTTGGATACACGAATTCGCATCCAGCAAGTCGGCTTGACTTTGTTGTTTGCTCTAATGATTTACGTTGTGTTTAATGATATCGTGAGGTTGTTTTAAAATATCTGAATTAGGTGCTGGCTATCGCTTCCGGTAGAAATCAGCGACACATTCACACCTAAATAATTTTCAATAAATTTAATATATTCCATCGCTTTTGTAGGTAATTCTTCAAATTTCGTAATTCCCACTGTGCTATCTCGCCAGCCAGAAAGCGATTGGTATTGAGGATCTATCGCTTCCGGATTTTGAAGTGCAAATGGGAATTTTTTCACTTTGTTACGGTGATAACCTGTGCAAATTTGAATTTCTTCGTACGGGTCGAGAATATCCATTTTTGTGATGGCAATATCTGTAAATCCGTTCAGTTTGGTTGCATATTTTGCGGCAATTCCATCAAACCACCCGCACCGCCTGGATCTTCCTGTGGTTGCGCCATATTCCATTCCAATCTGGCGCAATAGATCTCCTTCTTCGCCTGTAAGTTCCGTAGGAAAAGGACCTGCCCCAACACGAGTCGTATAAGCCTTGAAAACACCGGTAATTCGTCGAATGGATTGCGGTGGCACACCCAATCCTGTCACCGCGCCTCCAACAGTTGGAT
>JADHUZ010000040.1 GCA_016784265.1 Fidelibacterota bacterium | reverse complement strand
TTGAGATACCAATGGTGTTTCTCCGGCTTTGATTTCATATCGCAATGACAAATCGCATGCAAAGTTTGCGCAAGAAATCGGGAGCGTTTTCTTATTTCTTTTGAAACTGTCTTTTGCTTAGAAATCCAATGGTAAAACCTCGTGTATTCCAACATTCCATGACCGTTGAATAATGCCTCATTTTTCAAAAGTCGCATGCCTGCCCGAGAAACCGATTTTTCTCCAATTAGCAAAGCAATTTGAAAACAACGGAATGATATGCTTTTATCAACTTCTTCGGATATTTCCGTCATTCGCACTATCAATTGTCTTAAATTTTCATATTCTCTGTTTTCAATGAAACGCCAACCTCTGAACCGATAAAGAATTAGCAATTCCTCTCTCAAATTATTCTTGAGAAAATATTCCACCGCTCGTTGAAAGTATTCTCCCGATTCATCTTTCAAAACAGATAAAAACGCACCGGTGAAAATTTCCTGTTCTTGTAACTGGTTTGTCTTGGATTCCTCAAAAATGTTTTCTAACATTTTCATCCCAATATTTCGATCACCGAAATCAATCTCAAAAATCCCAATTCGTCTTTTCGAACCAATATCTATATGAAGTTGCCCTGTAAAATGTTCCTTCGTTTCGACAGTACTTTGTTTAATAAGCGGAATATGCCCAATGGAGATGTACGTGTCCGCCAATCGAGAAGAAAACTTTAAAGTATCTTCAGCAATGTTCAACCGTTTTGAAAGTGAAATCAGACGCTTGTAAGTTTGAATCGTTTCTTTGGTTTTGCCTAAATTGCCGTAAATCCCGGCATTCGCTCTCATCACATTATATTGTAGGAGTGGGTTAAATATTTTTCTCGCATGTTTATAGGCATTTTCACCGTGCTTTAATGCTTGTTCATATTTAAAATCCCGAGAATACAATAGTTGAAATTTGACTTCAAACAAGCTAATATAATAATTATCTCCATTTTGTTTTGCTAGTTCTAATCCTTCGGAAATCAACTGTTCTTGATTCATCCCAAGAAAAAATCGCTCATTCAAATGTGTAGCAACATTCAAATATTTTATTCGGTTTTCACCAGCTTTTGCAATTTGGGCGAGTTGGTCAAAATACTTCTTTCCCAATTTTTCGTGCCCACCATAATATTTTAGCACAGCCATCTGGCTAACTGCCGCAATTGTATCATCTGTGCTTCGATTCTGATTTTCCAATGCTTCCAAAAAATACTTTTCTGACTTTTCCCATTCATTCGACCGAAAGAACATAGTCCCCAACTGAACTTTGCAATATGCAGAAAATTCTGTGTTATTCGGCTCCGATGCAAATAGAAAATATTTGGTTGCTTCTTGAAATCGGTTAATCCGTGAATAATTTTTCCCAATGCAATATGCTATTTTTCGGTTATTCATATCAGGATCAATCTTTTCATAAACCTGAATTGCCGAATAAAATTGCCCATCCCGTTCCAATTCTTCACAGTATTTTTTGAGTAAACTTTTCTCGGATTTAACCAATCCCGAAACATTCAAAATATGAAATGCTTTCTCAGAAAGCGTCTGCGGAATTTCGTTTTCGATAAACTTCTTATGAAGTCTTTCTTTTTCATCGCTGGAAATATAACTTAAAACCATCTCCTGTATTAACGGATGAAACAGCACAAATCGTTTCGGTCGGTTACTTGTTTTTAATAGCCATCTGTTTTCGTGAAGATTTTTGATTGCTTCGTCAATTTGTTTTAATTGATTTTTAATAAGTTTTGAAAGTTCTTTCCCTGATAATTCTTTGGGAGAACACGATAAATAATGGATAATGGATTTCTCAGTTTCCGAAAGTCGTTTCAAACTATATCGAAATTTTATCAAATCAATCAAAGATTGCGGAAGTTCAACTTGTTGCAAAACATCCAGCGGAACGCAAAAATAACGGCTCAAATATCCTTTTTCAAGGCAATGTTCGATAAACAAAGAAAGCCGAAACGGATGATTCTGTGCAAAATCACAAATCCATTGAAAAATATCGGGATAATCATTTTTCCAATTGTCATAGAAATTTGTTTCAAAATAGCGACTCATCTCATCTTCTGAAAATTTACCTATCTCAATTGCAGTTTCATCTTCCCAACCTTTTCTTCCCGATAAAATAAGAACCATTCGTTCGTCAGTAAATTCAGATCTGAAAATATCACTCAAATTTTGTATCGTTGATTTATCCAGTAAATGTGCATCGTCAATCGTAACAATCAGAACATCCCTCTGTAAATCACGGAAGTTGAGCAACAGTTCGCGTGTATTTGCTAATGCTTCTCCGCGTGATATTTCACCGTTCGAAAATTCATCTATCTGATTCATGTGGGTTCGTTTGTGCAATGCACGGAAAAGTGAAAAGTCTTGTTTTGCGTTTAAATGAAGAATTTGAGGGAAGACACCTTCGTCTATTAAAAAGCGTTCAATCTGATTTAAAACAGTAGTTTTGCCGGTACCTGGATTGCCAACCAGTTGAATCGTTTCTGCTTGTTTTTTAAGAATGCTTTCGTAAACCGCCGCGTGAACTTTTTCTAAAACATCTATTCTATCTATTGAAGTTTGCATATATTACCTTATTATGAACAAAGTAAGTTACGATGATTTTAGAATTATTAGGAGATAAAAACTCCCGAATCGGGTATTCCACTGTTCGGTGGCTAATCTGTGTGACTCCGGTGCGATTCGAACGCACGACCAACGGCTTAAAAGGCCGCTGCTCTACCGACTGAGCTACGGAGCCAAAACTGCTTCTGAAAAAGCCCCGTAATTTATTATCTTATCATGTTAGTATCCAAAAACAAAATTTCAATTTTTCGTTGGTTTGAAGTTATCATAAATATTACTTAACTTTGTCGTTACGGCGATATTAAAAAAAATTAGAAAGGGTCATAATTAATGAAGAAATATTGGATTGCGTTCGTGGGATTCTTTTCCTGCCTATTTGCAACACAAATTACCTCGCATGATGCAGAAGTTGTAGCAAAAAACATTTTTTTTGAACGAGGGAAATTCTCAACGCAACAAGAAATTCGACTCGAAGAAATATCCGCCGAGAAAAATAACGGAACGATTTTGTTTTTTATCGTAAATTTCGATCCCGATGGTTTTGTCATTGTCGCAGGCGACAATCGCGTCATCCCTGTTTTGGGATATGATTTGAGACAAGATTTTGATTCAGCAAACAAACCGACCCAAATGGATGCAATGCTCCAAAGTTTCAAAGAACAAATTCAGCATGCAATTGATCGCGATATCCAACCGGATGTAAAAATCCGCTCTGCGTGGGAACATTATCTATCTTCTGATTTTTCTCCAAAAAGAGATTTCCGAGAAGTGGAACCGTTTATCACGGCAAATTGGGGGCAAGGCACGCCTTGGAATGCTAACTGCCCGGAAGACCCCGCAGGGCCAGGTGGGCATGCGCTCGTTGGATGCGTGGCGGTGGCAATGGCACAAGCAATATATTATTGGGAGCATCCATCGCAAGGTGTGGGTTCTCACGGTTATTATTCTCCGTATGGTTCACTGACGGTAAATTTCGGACAAACCGAATACCATTTTGAAAATATGCTGAATTCCACAGCAACGCCAGAAAGCCAAACTCTGCTCTATCACTGCGGTGTGGCTGTGAATATGAACTACGGTCCCGATGGCTCCGGTGCTTATGTGGGCGGACATTCCAACAGCGCGATTGATGCGCTGAAAAATTATTTTAGCTACAACTCCGATGCTCAATTCATCTACAAATCCAGTTATCCGCTCGACACGTGGAATGCAATGGTACGATCCGAAATTGATGCCGGGCGTCCGCTTGTTTACCGAGGATATGGCAGCGAAGGTGGACATGCTTTTAATATTGATGGCTATCAAAGCGACGATTATTTCCACGTAAATTGGGGTTGGTCGGGATATGACAACGGATATTTTTATCTGAACGATTTGAGCGATTTTAACTCCGGACAGGCGGCAATTTTCGATTTGTTCCCAAGTTACGCTGTGGATTTTTCTGCAGATGTTACGATGGGAGAACCGCCACTGTTTGTTCAATTTACCGATCAGTCGGTTTCCGTTGACGAGGCGATTTCAACTTGGGAATGGGATTTTGATAACGATGACATCGTGGATTCTTACGAGCAAAATCCATCGTGGACTTTCACTGATTTGGGCTCTTACACCGTAAGTTTGACAATCACCGGAGATTCCTATTCCGCCACCAAAACGAAAGAAAATTATGTATTTGCTTCTTCCTATTTTGGCCCAATTTGGCACGTCTCCGCAACTGGCTCTGATGTCTCCGGAATGGGCTCGGAAGAAAATCCATTCGCGACAATCCAACGCGGTATTGATGCCGCCGCAGAGGGAGAAACAGTCGTCGTGGCACCCGGAACTTACGCGCAAAATATACAAATCAAAGACAAATCCATCGTGCTCAGATCGCTAACTGATAGCATCATGATTTATCCAAACCAAACGGGGCACGTTGTTTCTATTGAGAATTCTTCCGCAACTTTGTATGGTTTTACGATAATTGGCGGAGAAAATGGCGCAGAAAAAAGCGGAATTGGAATTTATTGCAAAAATGCTAACCCAAATCTTGTCAATCTTGTGGTGACGGAAAATGCGGGCGGCGGAATCTACTTGCAAGATTCTAACCCAAAAATAGTCAATGCCCTTCTGTTTGGTAATTTTGCCGAGCGCGGCGCGGGGCTCTATTGCAACGATTCTAATCCTGTGCTGATTAATTCGACGATTGCTGACAACTCCGCAGATTATGGTGGCGGAATTTATTCTAAAAATTCCAATCCGGAAATTTTGAACACCATCGTTTGGGGCAATGAGCCGAATGGAATTTATCTCTCTTCCGGAAGTATTTCTGTCGATTATTCAGATATTCAAAGTGCGGGAAATGAAGATTGGTTTGGGGCAAATTGTCTCGAAATCGATCCGCAATTTACTGATCCTGCCAGCGGAAATTATTCGCTAACGACAAATTCACCGTGCATCGATTCTGGTACACCGAATGTAATTTACAATGATGAAAACGGGTCCAGTGCCGATATGGGAAAAGACAGCGGGAGCAGTCTTGTGGCAAATTTTACCGAATACGATTTTGGCGTGATTGGAATCGAACACATCGGAGAAATATCCAATACAACCATTTGGAAATTTTCAAATTTTCGCGCAGAATCATTTCAGATTGACGACTTATTTTTCGACAACGCAAACTTTGAATTGCTGAGTTTTACATCGCCTGTTGTGCTGGAACCTTTTTCACAAATTGAGTTTACGATTCAGTTTACGCCATCAGCCATCGGAATTGCCAGTGGAATTTTAACAATGGAAAGCACTGATTTTTTCGGCAGCGAAATCGCTGAAATCCAAGTTGGCGGAACGGGTGTTGAACAAACTATCGCGGGCAATCTTTCAGGAACAATTTTCGCACAAACTTATCCATATTACGTGGTAAATAATTTGCAAATTCAAAGCGGAAATCAACTGACGATTGAAGCCGGCACGGAATTTCTTTTCACAGGAAAATTCGAACTTTTCGTGTCCGGAACGCTCACAGCAATCGGCAGCCAAAACGAAGCAATTCGATTTTCACAATATCTCCCTGACGAATTGCAACATTGGGGAGGAATTCAATTTGTAGATGCAAATCCAAACTCACAAATAAAACATGCCGAAATCAGTTTTGCATCCGGCGAACTCGGCGGAGGAATTTACTGCTACAATTCCAGCCCAACGCTCGAATGGATAATCTTGCAAAATAATTCTGCCATTTCCGGCGGCGGAATTTATTGCGAAAACAACTCAAATCCATCCATCTCCAATCTCGAATTTGAGAACAATTTTGCTTCCGATAAAGGCGGTGGAATCTACTTGTCCAATGTTTGGGGGATGCAGTTAGATAGCGTTTTGTTCTTGAGTAATTTTGCCGCTGACAAAGGTGGTGGAATTTATTGCGAAAACTCAAATTTTAATCTAAGCAGGAGTCTGATTGCCGAAAATTATGCCGCTGGCGGAGGCGGAATTTGGTGTGAGCATTCGACGGCAAATCTGATTCACACAACTTTCAGTCTTAATGTCGCCAATTTCGGCGGCGGGATCATAACTTATGGCGATGATTCTACGATTGAATTGCTAAACTCGATTCTTTGGAGCGATTCACCGAACGAAATTTTCGTCTTTTCGGGGCAAGTGAATGCGAATTATTGCGATATCCAAAACAGTTGGGCAGGCGAGGGGAATATAAACTTAGACCCGCTTTTTTACGATCCGGAAAATTTTGATTTTACACTAAATGAATTTTCCCCGTGCATCGATACGGGTGATCCAAATTCCGCGAGCGATCCCGATGGAACAATTGCTGACATTGGGTTGTATTATTTCGACCAAATTAGTGGAATGCTGGGCGATGTAAACAACGACGGCGACATCACGATTTTGGATATTTTGCTCACGGTCAACATCATCATGGAAACCATTATTCCTGACTATCAGCAATCTTGGGCGGCAGATATCAACGAGGACGGAACAATCAACATCATGGATATTCTCACAATTGTAAATGCCATTATGGAAGGATAAATTCTTTTAATTTCTTTTCGTAACGTTTGATTTCGTCGATTTTATTTCGCTTTTTCGCGCCGGCGAGATAAATTTGCGTTTTTTGAATAAGCGTTTCAATCGCCATGGTTTGATCGTTTTCTGATAGTTTTTCGGAGCGAATTATTTTCTCTAAAGCATAAATTCGGAAACGGTCCATGCCCCAAAATTTTCCGGAAAGTTGGTCGGAATGTCCACCATATTTTCGGATTAATTTTTGCTCCAAAAATAGCACTGGATATTTGGAACAAACACGCAACCAAAGATCGTAATCTTCACATGCCGGCAAACTTTCGTCAAACAGTCCAACATCGTCAAATATGCTCTGGTGAATCAGCACTGCAGAAGGGGAAATTACGCAAAGCGGCAAGCATTTCTGGAAAATGTGACCACCAAATTTTTGGTGCTTTTTCATCTGATTCACGCACACGCCGTTGCGAATCCAAATTTCATTGCTGTGGCAAATTCTGGAATCAGGATTTTCTGCAATCGCACGGGTTTGGATTTTTAATTTTTGCGGCAGCCATTCATCGTCTGAATCCAAAAAAGCAATCCATTCATACTGCGATTTTTTGACCCCGAAATTTCTCGAGGCACTCACGCCTCTATTTTTCTGAAAATAATATCGAATTCCCGGAAATTCTGTCGCAATAATTTTTGCGGTTTCGTCCGTTGAACCATCATCCACGACGATAATTTCCTGCGGTGGAAAAGATTGATTTTCAACGGATTGGAGAGCGCGCGCAATCGTTTCCGCGCGATTGAAAGTTGGGATGATGACGGAAATTTTCATTTCGCAAATTTCAAAAAATCAGCCACAGAAGTCAACCCGAATTCTGAAAGAATTGAGCAATTGTTTTCATAATCGATTTTTTCAAAAATGGTAGGAAATTTTTCCGAAAAACCGGAAACATATCGCAGAGAATCTCCTAAAATCCAAACGGGAATGTTATTCTCGGATACCGATTTGACCAACTCCGCTGAGCCTGTTTTATTGATGAAAAAATTATCAGAAAACATATCGCAACCCAGCAATATCAAATCTATATTTTCAGGCGAATTTTTAGCAAAATCATCTTCGATTAATTGGCAAGAAACCCGCACTGATTCCAAATTTTGGCACAACAGCTCGCCCTCATTTTTTGGTGCCGAACGCAGACAAAAAACATGAGGATTTTTTTCATTTTTCCGTGCAGTTACAATCACATCGCGCACAAGACTGGAATAACTAATCGTCAAAATTTTCGCCGCGCGCGGAAAAACATTTGCGCCATCAGAAACAAGATTTTGTGTATTTTGGAGAATTTGTCCTTTCAAGTTTTGCAATTGCGAAATTATTTTGCCTTTTTCTTGCATTTTCAAAACATCAACATGCAATCGCTGAAAAAGTCCCATCGCCGTGAAATGTTTCTGCAATTTTTCAGATTCTTCCGTTATCCGAGTAACAAAATTTTTATCATCCAAACACAGAAAATAGTCCAATGATTCTATAAATAACGTCGTCGCACCGTGCGTTTCATCGGCGAGTATTTCTTCGAGCGTTCTATTTTTCATCGCATTGAATTTTTGTCAAAAACTCAGACGGAATCCATTGGATATTTCCATATCGAGCGATTCAATTTCAGTCGGCGGGATGCTGTCATATCGCAAATTGAATTGGGTTGTTATTTCAAAATTTTTAAACAACGAAACATTCAATTCGTTTTGAGATAGAATTCGGAAATCAGAAAAATTCCCTGTGTCCAATTGAAAATATTCAGTAGAGCCGAAAGTGATTTTCCCGGAATGCCATTTAAGTGTTAAATAATTTGTCGAGCGGAGCAATTTAGCGGATTCGCCAGATGTAAATTCTTCATTTTCTTTCATCAACCCGACGCCCAAAAACGCCGTGAATTGCTCGTGCGGATGCCATTTAAATCTCCCGCCTGCGCCGAGAAGCGCACGATTTTTCAAATTAATAAAATCATTAAACTCTTTTTGAGCAAAACATTCCAACGAAACCCACAGCGCAAGTTTCCGAATCAATCGAAAG
>JADHUZ010000039.1 GCA_016784265.1 Fidelibacterota bacterium | reverse complement strand
TCCGCCCATTCCACAGCGGCAATCCAATTATCTTCCTCAGCGATAATTTCTTCGTCAACTTTCTCTGTTTTTGCGATGATGTATTCAGCGCCTGGTGCGACACCAACCAAAACGCCCGGCAAATTTGCTGCCAAAATTCCCATAATCGCCGTGCCGTGATTATCTTGATCTGACACATCCCCAAATTCATTTTGTGTGTTTAAATCGTTTTGGACGAAATCGCGCTGGGCAAGAATGTTTACATTTTGAAAAGCAAGATGATTCGGATTAAAACCCGTGTCGAAAATAGCAATTTTTATGCTTTCACCTCTAAATCCAGCGTTGTGGATTTCCGGAATTCCAATTCTCTGCAATTGTGCAAATGATGCGCCATAATCCGTCTCGGAGATTTTCATTTGACTTTTTGGCGATTCAGGAGGTTTTGGACGATAAAAACTATGCACAATATCAATCGAATCAATATGTTCATCCGTGAGAAAATGAAAAATCGAATCGGGTGAAATATCACCAGAAATCGCGTTGAAATAACGACTTAAATGCCGCTGTTGAAATCCAAAATCTGTAATCGGCACAAGACTTTCCGCCGAATAATTTTCATCAAAAAAAAGCCAAACACGAAGCATTTCCGCATCTGACTTTTCTATTTTTTGCTCGAGATTGTGCGTGATCTCTGCTGATTTAGAAAAAACACAAATCAAACAAAAAACGCAAAAAAAGCGAATATATCTCACACCTCTTCGAGCCGCACAGTAAAATGCCGCAATACCGCCGCTTGTTCAACTATTTTCAAACCGCGAATTGCATCTCGGTTTTTAAAGATTTTGTCAATCACCTCTGCCACAAAATGCATCTGCATGTTTGTGTAAACGCGTCTTGGAATTGCCAATCTAACAAGCTCCAAATCAGGATAAATTTCCTTTCCTGTTTCCGGATCAGTTTTGCCAAACATCAGTCCACCGATTTCAACACCACGAATTCCGCCCTCACGATAGAGCGCCACCGCCAACGCTTGTGCAGGAAATTGCGATTGTGACATTTCTGGTAAAAACCTACGCGCATCGAGATAGACTGCGTGTCCTCCCGGTGGCAATAAAATCGGCACACCGAGTTCATTTAGCATCTCAGCCAATCGCTCAACTTGTCCAATTCGAAATTCCAAATAATGTTCGTCTAAAACCTCGCGCAAACCTCGCGCTATGGCTTCCAAATCGCGCCCGGAAAGTCCACCATAAGTTGGAAAGCCCTCGATGCGAATGAGATTTTCACGAATCGAACGCGCCAAATCGGAATCGTTGAGTGCGATAAATCCGCCCATGTTGACAAGCCCGTCTTTTTTTGCGCTCATCGTGCAACCGTCGGCATACGAAAACATTTCTTGAACAATTTCGAGAATCGATTTTTCGGCATAATCTGCTTCGCGTTGTTTGATGAAATACGCATTTTCAGCAAATCTGCACGCGTCTATGAAAAACGGAATCCCATTTTGATGCAAAATCTCGCTGATTTCACGAATGTTTTGCATTGCCACGGGTTGGCCACCACCGCTATTATTTGTGATAGTAATCATTCCCAGCGGAATATTTTCCACGCCATATTTCTCAATTAAATCATTGAGTTTCGTCGGGTCAAGATTGCCCTTGAACGGATGATTTATTACCGGATCTTTCCCCTCGTCAATCACTAGATCCAGTGCTTCGCCACCGTTGCATTCAATATTGGCACGCGTTGTATCAAAGTGATTGTTGTTTGGAACGATACCGCCGTTTTTCAATGTTTCAGAGAAAAGCAGATTCTCCGCCACACGCCCCTGATGTGTCGGGATAATCTCGGGAAACCCGAAAATATCCCGCACCACATCATAAAAATGAAACCAATTGCGACTTCCAGCATACGATTCATCGCCCTTCATAATGCCAGCCCATTGGTTGTCACTCATCGCGCTTGTACCGCTATCGGTGAGCAAATCAATAAAAATATCTTCCGCCGACACATTGAACAAGTTAAATCCGGCTTTCCGAATGACAGCCTCGCGCTCTTCGCGAGTTGTTTGCTTAATCGGCTCGACGACTTTAATCTTGAATGGTTCTGGCGGATGTTTCAATTTAGAGATTTACCATTGCGCTATTTTCAAGAACGTGCTTTGCAGATTTTTCCAAACCTGCACGTTCAGCATCGTTCAATTCCACTTCGATAATCTCTTTTATTCCACCTTTGCCGAGTTTGACAGGCACGCCCATATAAAGGTCGTTCAGTCCAAATTCGCCAGTGAGCCACGCAGAACAAGGCAACACACGATTGCTATCTTTGACGATTGCCTCGGTCATTTCAACTGCCGCCGCAGATGGCGCATAATATGCAGAACCTGTTTTTAACAATTTAACAATCTCAGCGCCGCCGTTACGTGTGCGTTCGACAAGTTCTTCGATTTTTTCATTCGACATCAATTGCGGCAATGGAATTCCCGCAATCGTCGCATATCGTGGCAATGGAACCATCGTTCCGCCGTGTCCGCCCAAAACCATCGCTTGAATATCGCGCACAGAAACTTCCAATTCCATCGCGATAAATGAGCGAAAACGCGCTGTATCCAAAATCCCAGCCATTCCAATCACCCGTTCGCGCGGAAATCCTGACTTTTTCAAAGCAACATAGCACATCGTGTCCAACGGATTGGAAACAACAATAATAATGCTATTCGGTGAATATTTGACGACTTGTTCTGTGCAACCACCGACTATTTCCACATTTTTCTGAAGCAAATCGTCTCGAGACATGCCCGGCTTTCTCGCCAAGCCTGCGGTGATGACAATAATATCAGAATTTGCTGTGTCTGCGTAATCGTTAGTGCCAGTCATTTTGGCATCAAAACCTTCAACCGGCGCCGATTCATACAAATCCAGACTTTTCCCTTGTGGCATTCCGTCGATGATATCCAGCAAGACAACTTCCTTCGCCAACTCTTTTTCGGCAATCCTTTGTGCGGTCACTTCACCAACGTGCCCACCACCAATTACAGTAATCTTCATTTTAGTTCTCCTTCTTTTTGGTTGTAAATAAAAAAACCCGTGCCCAAAATTTAGTGATATTTAACTATAAATTAAGCACGGGTTAAAACCTTGAAAACAAGTTTTTAATTCGGTATTATATTCGCAGTTTTCCTGTTCTTTTTGCCATTTCTAAATTCAACTTTTCCCTCAGCAAGCGCAAACAATGTATCGTCGCTACCACGCCCGACATTTTCTCCGGGATGAATTTTTGTGCCGCGCTGGCGCACAATGATTGTTCCTTCGTGAACAAATTCTCCACCGAAGCGTTTCACGCCAAGCCGTTTGGAATGGCTCTCTCGACCATTTTTTGAACTACCAACACCTTTCTTGTGTGCCATTTCTTACTCCTTCGTTTTTTCTTTTACAACGGGCTTTTCGACTTTTGACTTGGTCGGTTTTTTCTTGGATGTCGTTGACAGTTTAATGCTATCAATTTGAACCTCTGTAAAACCTTGCCTGTGCCCGTTTTTTACCCGATATCCCTTGCGGCGCTTTTTCTTGAAAACGATGACTTTTTTATCGCGTCCGTGGTTGAGAACCGTTGCGTTAACAACCGCACCTTTGATGTTTGGTTTGCCGACAACAATTGACTTCCCATCATTAATCAACAAAATATTCTCGAAGATGATTTTTTTACCTTCTTTGCTCGAAATGCTTGGCACATGAATATTATCACCCGCCTGCACCTGAAATTGTTTACCTGCAATATCTACAATCGCATTCATAAAAACCTCTTTCTATAAATTTTCAAAGGTTTGTAATTTACTGCGCTTTGATTTACTAACCAAGAATTGATTTCAGTTCGTTTAATTGCGGCGCGAGAAAATGAGAACCGAAAACAAGAACGGGACTCATCGATTGTTGAGCAGATGAAAAAACATCTTCAAGGCTTTGCTCTTTGGCAAGTTTGCCACCTATTTCAATCCAGATTCGAGCCAACTCATCTTGTGTTGCGCATGCCTCTTCCGAAAATTCTACAAAAGTTATTTTTTTAATGATTGGCAGAATTATTCGTAAAATTTTCTCGTGCTCTTTTGCAGGCTTGAGCGCAACAACGCCGTGAAATTTTTGGTTAGGAAAAATCCGTTGCAATGCGCCGACTATGGACAATACGCTTTCGACGTTGTGCGCAACATCGTAAAGAATTAACGGGCTTTTCGATATGATTTCAAGTCGCCCAGCCCAACATACACTTTTCATGCCGGCGCGAATTTTTTTCATGGGCACGTCGAATATTTCACGAGATACCATTCCCGCCAAAACAGCATTTCCCACCTGATGGTGCCCAGCAAGTCCGACACAAAATCGTTCGCCGCGCCATTCAAATTCCGTGCGGTTTTGCGAAATAGTAATCACTGAAAATTTATCTACATTGTGGACAAACGCATTGTTTTTTCTTGCTATCTTCAAAATTTCCGCAATTGCGTTGCGTGGCACATTACCGCAGAAAACAGGCACGTTTTTTTTGACAATCCCCGCCTTTTCACGTGCGATTTCAGGAATGGTTTCCCCTAAAAATTTCGTATGATCAGTTCCCACGCTAGTGATCACCACCGCTTCGGGAAAAATCACATTTGTGCCGTCAAGCCGTCCACCCAATCCCACCTCAATCACGGCATAATCCACATTTTGCCGTGCAAAATACAGAAACGCCAGTGCGGTAGTGCATTCGAAAAAAGTGGTTTGGTGTTTCTCGAAATACGGTGTCATTTCTCTGATTAATTCCGAAAGTTCTTTGTCGGGAATTTCTTGCTCATTTATTCGGATGCGTTCATGAAATCGGATTCTGTGCGGCGATGTGTTCAGCCCGACTTTTCTACCAGACGCAATTAGGATGCTTTGTAAAATTGCCGCCGTAGAACCCTTTCCGTTTGTGCCGGCAATATGGATGGTTTTGAATTTATTTTCAGGATTTCCGATATCATTGAGCAATGCTGAAATTTGCTCCAATCCCGGCTTGCGACCAAATCTGCGTTTGCTAAAAAGATATTGAAGTTCTTTTGTCAATTCTTTTACAGCGAAACCATTTCCACAGAGTCAATCGTTGATTGCAAAAATCGTTCTCCTATTTCTTTAAATCGCTTGGGCATATCTGTAACGTAATAACGATATTCAGCCCTGTTAAGTTCGGAGTTTAGCAAATTCTCTCGGAGCAATAGTTTTTTTATATCTTTCGCGACAGATTCGGCAGAATCAACTATTTGAATTGGGTGCGGTAACACCTCTCGGATTGTTTGTTTCAAAAGCGGATAATGTGTGCAACCCAAAATTAGCGTGTCAATTTTTTTCTCTATGAGCGGTTGGAGATATATTTCTAAAACCTGTTTCGTAACGGGATGATTCAACCATCCTTCCTCAACAAGCGGAACCAACAGCGGGCACGGTTGCGAAACAACCGTTACATTTCTATCAAGAGACCGAATTGATGCCAAATAGGCGTTTGATTGAATTGTGCTTGTTGTGCCAATCACACCTATTTTACCCGAACGCGTTGCGCTCAGTGCCGCTCGGGCACCGGGATTAACTACACCAAGGATAGGAATTGTCCGTTTTTCGCTGAGCATATCCAGCGCAACCGCAGAGGCTGTATTACATGCGACTACAATCGCTTTAACATTTTTACAAATTAAAAAATTAACAATTTCTTTGGAAAATTTGCGCACCGTTTCGTCGCTTTTCGTCCCGTATGGCACTCGCGCACTATCGCCAAAATAGAGTATGGATTCGTTAGACAATAAACGCTGAATTTCACGAACGACGGTCAACCCGCCTAAACCCGAATCAAAAACACCAATTGCAGAAAAAACCATTGAATGACCTATTTTACAAACAAATTAACGAACCGAGTAGCTCGCTATAAACTGCCGCACCCCTTGATACAACGATTCTGCTACATCGTTCAAATAGGCTTCTGTTTTCATCTTTTTCTCTTCTTTACGATTGGAAATAAAACCTATTTCAACAAGAACATTTGGCATAGACGCACCGACCAACACATAAAAGCCCGCCTGTTTTACGCCACGATTTTCTGTGTTCAACCTCTTGTTTAATTCAACTTGGAAAAGATTGGCTAATTCTTCGCTTTCTTTCATGTAGCCACTTTGCAACATTGAGGATAAAATCCGCATTTCTTCGTCCATTCGCTCGTAATGCCCTTCGTTTGCTTCCATTTGAATCACGGCATTTTCTCGCTGTGCGACTTCGATCGCGTCTTGAGATTTTCCCGAACGTAAAAAGTATGTCTCAAACCCAGATGCCTTTCTGTTTTTTGCCGCGTTACAATGAACTGAAACAAACAAATCTCCACCTATTTCGTTGGCAATTTCTGCCCGACGCCAAAGTTCTACAAATTTATCCGTTTCGCGTGTATATTCTACGCGGACACCTAAACGATCTTGGATTTTCTTCCCTAATCGCTTGGCAACGCCAAGGGTAACATCTTTTTCTCGTAATCCATGTTTTCCGACGGCACCAGGATCTTTTCCACCGTGCCCAGCATCTAATACGATGCAATCAAATTTCCATTCTCGTTTTCGATGCTCAAGCCGCTTGGAAATATCTTCTGTGATTGGTGTGCGCAAAGAAATGATAATTTCGTTGGGATTCGTGCTCTGATAAAGTTCCGGCGTCTGGATGTTTTTGCGCAATTTAAAAGCAATTTGCACAGAATGCTCCAGTTGGATTGGGACAACATCGGACACAACACCACACACCGGAGATTGTGCAATATAAATCGAATCCAATCTCCCACCAGCCACTGTTACATAAAGAGTTTGTGCTGAATGTACCCAAAAATTGATTTGATCTTCTTTGAATGTTTTCGTAGTCGCAATTCGAAGAATCGTCCCGTTGGCTTTTTCCTGAATTTGAACGCCCGTGATATTCAAAAAAATTAATTCTATTTCAAATCGTTGCAAAGTTTGGTTGAAGAAAATTCGATCATACACTTCCCTGTGGAAAACGCTCAAAAACGAGTCCAGTGGAACAAGCATTGCGTCATATTCCATACGCGTGGGAAGATACAAATTATACGCTCGCTCATCAATCAGCAAAAAAGATGAATGGGCGGACATTTTTATTTTGTGCCCCATAAAATTCATTGTTAAATTTTGCAAAAGCGGGTCATACGAAACACCAGCATGAATCGCCTCGCCAAATTGCCGCAAATGCAAATATTTCACACTGTCAATTTCTTGAATTGCCACCGTTTGCGAATAATCCATCGCTCCGTTGGTCATAACCGGCACGCGATTCGCCAGTAAGAATCCGACAAGAAGAAACAAAAGCGCTGATAATTGTCCTTTTTTGATAATCATTCGAGTGCGAAAATTACTCTGATTCTACTTACAAACCAATATCGAGTTGGAAAATAATATCAAGTTTTTTATCCGGATTTTCGTTGGTTGTTTGGTAGGAAATTTTTGCACTGACCGATGCCAGATCCGAAATGTCGTGCCAACCACAGATATTTATTCGCCAGCCGTTTCCATAAACGGAGGGAACATCAAATCTTCCGGGGACACTATATTCATACAAATAAATTCTAGAGTTGTATGAGTCCGTAGCGAATCGCAACCATCGCACCAACCATTTTTTCTGTCCGTTTATTTGACGTATTTCGCAATATCCCGAAAAGCCTTTTTCCGTCTCATCAAGAATATAACACAAATAATCGGCTCGAATCTTCACACGAAATGTATTGAGAAAAATCCTTTTCCATTCAAGATAATGAGCGTCTTTTTTTTCTTCTTGAGCCGATTTTGCCTCGAGACCGAAGGTTGTTTCGGTGTCAAATAAAATCTCCTGTGTTCTCATGCGCACCCGATAATTCAGTCGGCTTTCGCCTATTTTCCAGCGTACGCGATAGGAAAAATCCTTCCCGCGTTTCACCGTCTCATCTGCCGGATCGAGCCTTTGAAATATATCCACGAAAACAGTATGATCAAATCCCGAAATCGGACGAAAATATATTGTCCCATAAAGCCCCGTTTCATTCTCTCTCCGGCTTCTGCTGGCAAGAATACCACTGAACGGATTGGTTAGTTTTGCATCAAATTTCCGGAAATGAATTCCGCCGCGCAGCAAATCGTCCGAGAAACAAAGAGCGATAACTTTGCCAAAAGTGCTGTCAATTTTCCCAACTTCGGCTGTGATTTTTATTTGTGCAAATGAATATCCACAATATCCACCAAGCGCCGCATGTTCGATTGAATCTTTGTTGAAATTGGTTCGGTACCCACCAATTCTCAGTTTGTTTGAAAATTCTTTAAACACTTGAACTCCGCTTATTTTCCGCGAAGAAAACACCTGAGAAGATAAATTGTTCCGCTCCAGTTCCAACACTAAACCACGAGCGGCGACCTTTTCGGAAGTAGGGCGATGCGTTTTTATCCCCGACCGCAACGGCTTGAACGGCTTTTTCCCATCTGTCGTTTTTTCACTAAATTGAGCGTCCCAAAACAGTAATCCCATGCCGACTCTGGGCTGAAAATCACCCAAAATAATCCGGTTTTCCCCACCGAAAGACCCCGTCAAATAGAAAGAAGACTTGTCCCACAGCGCCTCATCTTTCGTATCCCAAATGAGATTCCCGCTCCATTTTTCCGAAGAAAATGTGGCTCGATGTGTCATAGATGGCGTCTC
>JADHUZ010000038.1 GCA_016784265.1 Fidelibacterota bacterium | reverse complement strand
CAAAAAAGCGGCGATGCTTTTGGCGGGTCCATATCGCGATTTACTGAATGCGGCGACGATGTTACAACAAAGCAAGAATGCGTTCCAAGCCGAGATTGACTCTGCCTGCGAATTGATTGATTTTTTCAATTTCAATGCGTGGTATTTGGAAGAAATTTATGCCGAGCAACCGCCCTACTCACCCGAAGGTTTTTGGAATATGGTGCAATATCGCCCACTTGAGGGTTTCGTTTTTGCGGTTACGCCATTTAATTTTACTTCGATTGCTGGTAACTTGCCGACAGCGCCTGCATTGATGGGAAATGTTGTTTTGTGGAAACCGGCTTCATCTGCAGTTTATCCTGCTTATTTTTTGATGCAAATGTTCAAAGAAGCAGGCTTTCCAGATGGTGTGATAAATTTCGTTCCCGGCTCGGGCGGACAAGTTGGCAATCCCGTGATGGCAAGCGAACATCTCGCTGGCATCCATTTTACAGGCTCGACCGAAGTATTTCAGGGAATGTGGAAAACGATTGGCGATAATATTGCAACTTACAAAACTTATCCGCGAATCGTCGGCGAAACTGGCGGGAAAGATTTCATTCTCGCTCACCCATCATCGGATGTTGATGCGCTTGTTACAGCAATGGTGCGCGGTGCGTTTGAATATCAAGGGCAAAAATGCTCAGCCGCAAGCAGATGCTACATTCCAAAATCACTATGGGAAGAAGTTCGCGAAAAATACACAGCGGAAATTGCAACCATCAAAACGGGCGATGTAACAGATTTTTCCAATTTTATGAATGCAGTGATTGACGAAGCGGCATTCGACACGATTACAAGTTACATTGATTTTGCGAAAAACTCAGACGAGGCGGAAATCATCACAGGTGGCGGATACGACAAATCAAAAGGCTATTTTATCGAACCGACAACCATTTTGACGACAAATCCACATTTCAAAACGATGGACGAGGAAATTTTCGGTCCAGTTTTGACTATTTATGTGTATGACGAATCGTGGGAAAAAGTTTGTAAATTGGTCGATGCAACTTCACCGTATGCGTTGACTGGTGGAATTTTCTCGCAAGACCGACAAGCGATTGTGCAAGCGACTGATATTTTGGAACATTCGGCAGGCAATTTTTACATCAACGATAAGCCGACTGGTGCGGTTGTGGGTCAGCAACCATTTGGCGGTGCGCGAGCATCGGGAACCAATGATAAAGCCGGCTCGCCGATGAATTTGTTGCGTTGGGTTTCGCAACGGACAATTAAAGAAACTTTTCTACCACCAAAGGATTATCGCTATCCGTTTATGGATGAGTGATAGTTTTGTATAAATATGCGACATATTTGTGCAAATATGTGATAGTTTTGTAGGAATATGTGATGTATTTGTGCAAATATGTGATAGTTTTGTAGGAATATGTGATGTATTTGTGCAAATATGTGATAGTTTTGTAGCAAAAAGGGAGATATTGGTTTAATTCTCCATTATTAAGGTTCAAAAATTGTTTATTACAATAAAACAAACAGAAAGGAAAAACAGAATGTCAAAAACAAAAGTGCTAATTATGGGAGCCGCAGGACGCGATTTTCATAATTTTAACACATTTTACCGCGATAACGCAGATTTTGATGTTGTCGCATTCACAGCAACGCAAATTCCAGATATCGAAGGACGCGTATATCCAACCGAATTGGCTGGTTCGCTCTATCCTGCTGGCATTCCGATTCACGATGAATCTGAATTGCTAGGTTTGATTGCGAAACACGATGTCGATGAAGTCATATTTTCATATTCCGATCTTCCGCACGAAGTCGTGATGCACAAAGGTGCAATCGTCAATGCTGCGGGAGCCGATTTTACGATGATGGGAATGAAACGCACGGCTGTAAAATCAACGAAACCAGTCATCGGGATTTGTGCCACTCGCACGGGTTGCGGAAAATCACAAACAACTCGTCGCGTTGCAGAGATTTTGAAAGCCGCTGGCAAACAAGTTGCGGCAATTCGTCATCCAATGCCGTATGGCGATTTGGTCAAGCAAAAAGTGCAACGATTCGCAGAATTGAACGATTTGAAAAAGCACGAATGCACAATTGAAGAAATGGAAGAATACGAACCGCACATCAATACGGGAACGATTGTTTATGCTGGCGTGGATTATGAAGCCATCGTGCGCGAAGCCGAAAAAGAAGCCGATGTGATTTTGTGGGACGGCGGAAATAACGATATGCCATTTTACCAAACTGATTTGCTGATTGTGGTCGTTGACCCGCATCGTCCGGGGCATGAAGAATCATATTATCCCGGCGAAACAAATTTGCGTCTCGCTGATGTTGTTGTGATTAACAAAATCGAAACTGCCGACCCAGATGATGTCGAATATGTTCGCGAAAATATCCGTAACATCAATCCAAATGCAGTAATCGTAGATGCCGCATCACCGATTTCTGTGGAAGATGCAAGTATCATCGCAGGCAAAAAAGTGCTGGTTGTGGAAGATGGACCAACTCTAACGCATGGCGAAATGCAACTGGGTGCTGGAATCGTCGCCGCGATTAAATTTGGTGCAGAAGAAATGATTGACCCGCGTCCGTTTACGGTCGGGAAACTAACGGAGACTTTCGAGAAATATCCGGAAATCGGACAACTTTTGCCAGCAATGGGTTATGGCGAGCAACAAATGAAGGATTTGGAAACGACAATCAACAACACCGAATGCGAAGGCGTTGTGATTGGAACTCCGATTGATTTGCGAAGAATTGCAAACATAAACCATCCGTCAACTCGCGTAACTTACGATTTGCAGGAAATCGGCTCACCAAATTTGGAAGAAATCGTCAACGATTTTCTGAAATAAACTTCCAAATTTTAAACTGAGTTACTTAATATCGAGACATCAGAAATGGTGTCTCGATATTTTGGGGAAATTTTTCACAAAATATTCGTAAATTTTGTGCTATAAAATGGTAAAAATATTCCGATTCTGCGTCAAACTTTTTGTGGCACTGACCGTGATTTTATTTTTTGAAAATTGCGCGGCGCAATCGCCACCCGGAGGTGGAGCCGAAGACAAAACGGGACCATCTGTGATTTCCACATATCCTGCAAATCACGCAACACTTGTTTCGTCTGATTCCGAAATTTATATCGAATTTGATGAACACATTTCATGGAAGTCAATAGCAGACCAAATTTCCACTTCGCCGGTGAATTTGAAATTTCACACAGAATCAAGAACAAATCGCCTTTTAGTTAATTTTGAAGAACTATTTCCTGAAAACAAAACCATTCGTATAACGCTCGGAACGGGAATCAAAGATTTGCGAAATAATGGTTTGGAGGAGCCTTTCACTTTTGCGTTTTCGACGGGAGAATTCATTGATTCAGCCATTGTGGAAGGCAAATTATTTTGTCCATCCGGAAAATCAACGGTCGTTAAATTGCAGAAATTTATAGATGATTCGCTAATTTGCGAATATGTTTTGCCGCAAAACACAAGGGAATCTTACCAATTTACAAACATCCACAGTGGACAATACATTTTAACCGCATCATTTGCACAAGAAAAATCCATTGTTTTTTTGGCACATATAATTTTGGATGACTCGTCAAAGAAAAATCTCGACATTTTCACTGCAACTTCCGCACAAATTCAGCAACCTCCGGATCAACCGTTTCAATTACTACAGATTTTGCCCGAAGACAGCACGACATTCTCTCCGCACGCAAAAATCAAATTTGTTTGCGCCGGGAATTGGAACAAATTTCCGAGTGATTCCGTATTCATTTTTTCAGATAGTGTTGCCGTTGATGGCATTTGGAAGAATCGCGGAAATCAGTGGATTTTTGATTCCGAAACATGGGAAACCGGAAGTGAAATTTCCGTAGAATTCGATACTTTATCACAACGATATTTTGTTTTGCCGAAAGACTCTTTGGGAAGCCTGTCGGGAACATTGGAACGAGAAGATTTTTCCAACTGGCATGTGAAAATTTTAGCGAATCAAACATTGAAAACGATCGCACAAGCGCCAGTAAATTTTGATGGAACTTGGCAAGTTGACAAACTTGTTCCGCAGAATGTAAGGATTTTCGCCTTTCAGGATCTAAATGAAAATCAGGAATATGACTCTGGAAACGAGGAAACATTATCATCACACGAACCTTTTATCATGTACTCGGAAAATGTTGAAATTCGAGCCAGATGGCGAAAAGATGGAATCGTATTAAAATGAAAATCACATTTACAAAATATTCCGCAAACGGGAATGATTTCATTCTTATTGATGAAAAAGATTTGTTGGATTTTCGTGGCTGTTTGCATGAACTGGCAAAAAAAATATGCAACCGCCGATTTCATGTCGGAGCCGATGGATTGCTTGTGAAATATCAATCCAACGATGTTGATTTTTCATTAGAAATTTACAACAGCGATGGCTCGATTGCGGAAATGTGCGGCAATGGATCGCGATGCGCACTCTTGCATCATTCACATCACAATTTTGGAAAAATATTCAAATTTCGAGTCTGGGAAAATGAGTATTCCGGCAAGGTAAATCAAAATCATGTTTCGATCCAATTCCCTCGTCCAGAAATGCCGAAAAAATGCAAAATTCCAAATTATGGCGATACCTTTCTTGCTTATCCGAATGTTCGCCATCTGATTGTGCCGGTTGCAAGCATAGATGAAATTGATTTCGAGTCCAAAGCACGAATTCTGCGACACCATAAAATTTTCGGAAATGAGGGAACAAATGTCAATTTTGTGGAATTTAAAAACGGCAGAATAAAAGCGCGTGTTTTTGAACGAGGAATTGAGGGCGAGACGCTTTGCTGCACATCTGGCTCTGTGGCAATTGGCGTAACAGTCGCTGAATTTTTTGGGTGGAAATCACCAATCACAATTGAGTTTCCCGGTGGAGAGTTAGAGATAAAAATAAAAAAAGACACAATTTCTGTGTCCGGTTTAATACAAAAAATATTTCAAGGAGAATTTGATGAATAAAATTCCAATTCATAGCGTAATTATGGCTGGCGGCATGGGAAAAAGGTTCTGGCCAGTCAGCCGGAAAAATTTCCCGAAACAAATCATGGATGTTGATGGAAACGGTCCAATGATTAAACAAACTTATGATCGAATCTTGCAATTCACGAAGGCTGAAAATATCTGGATTGTTACGAATGAAAATCAGAAAAAACTGATTAAACCTATCTTGCCAGAAATTCCGGAAGATCATTATGTGATAGAGCCATCCGGCAAAAATACTGCTCCGTGCATCGGTCTTGCCGCAATTCACATCTTGGAAGAAGATGAAAATGCAATCATGGGCGTTTTCCCGGCAGATCATTGGATTGGAGATACGGAAAAATTTTTCGAAGATGTGAAACTTGGTTACGAACAGGTCGTGAAGCACAACTGTCTATTAACATTCGGAATAAAACCGACTTTTCCATCAACGGGATATGGCTACATTCAATTTGATATTGCGATTAGCGAAAAAAACGGCAGAGCACATTCGGTAAAGACTTTTGCGGAAAAACCACATCCGGAACTGGCGGAAAAATTTATCAAAAGTGGCGACTTCCTTTGGAATAGCGGCATGTTTATGTGGAAAGCGAAAACTATTCACGAAGAAATGGCTGTTCTCATGCCGGAATTATATCATACGTTAGAACGTATTCGACGCTGCGGATGCACTGAGAATCTATGGAAAACCATCCGCTCGCAATCTATTGATTATGGAATTATGGAACACAGCGAGCGCGTGTGGGTTGTGATTTCAAGTTTTTCTTGGAGCGATCTTGGCAGCTGGGATGCAATGTATGACCAATTGGAAAAAGATGAAAACAACAATGTTACCAATGCGGAATCCATTTTTATTCAATCAAAAAACAATCTTGTCCATTCGCAGAGGAAAAAAACGGTCATTTTCGGGCTGGATGATATCATTGTTGTGAATACCGATGATGTAACTATGGTCATGCCGAGAGGACAATCTCAGGCGGTGAAAACAATCGTTGAAGAACTGGAAAAAAAAGATAAAAAGGAATATCTATAAATGCAGTCTAGTGAAATTATAGATGCATTCAAAGAACTTGCTTGCAACCTTGGATATCAATTAATTTGCGAAAAAGGGAACTTTAACACAGGTGATTGTCTCATTCACAGCGAAAAAAAAATCGTTGTGAATAAAAACGCGCCTGTCGAATCTCAAATTCACGATTTGGCAAAACTATTTTCCACATTTGAACTTTCCAACTTGTATGTACTGCCAAAAATCAGAAAATTGATTGATGACGCCCGACAGATAACGATCGAATTAGACGCGGAGTAAAAACCGAAAACAGCCTAATTTATTGAATTTTATTGATTCGGGAACTAGGAATATTGATTAACGATTCCAGATTTGCCATTGCCTTCTAAAATCAAAAATCGCTAAATCCAATTTAAAGGTCGCAACCTAAAATTTAATCCCCAAAGAAGTTAAATGTTTTCGTTTTTCAATGAGTCCATCAACCAATTGATTTAAGTTTTTCTTACTCAGCGTTTCGTGGATTTCATTTTTTATCAACTCCCAATCATCGTGGAGCGGACAAGGTGCTTCGGATGTACATACTTCCAAACCAATCACACACATTTCGTCATCCGGCGGTGGGCCATCAATTGCGACGACAATGTTTTCTATGTTGATTTTATCTGCATCTTTTGCCAGTTTAATGCCACCATTGCGGCCACGAATGCTTTTAATTAAGCGATGTTTTGCTAGAACTTGGACCAATTTTGCCAAAAAATGGCGTGGAATATCTCGTGCTTCTGCAATTTCTGCAATTAACGAAAGTTTACCCTCTCGTTGTTGTTCTGCGATATAAATCATTGCCTGAATCGCATATTCAGATGATTTTGAGTATAACACTTGTTCAACTCCTTTCAAAATGATTTCAATACACTATTATCTTGTTTCGTAAATTACGCAAAATAAACAATCTATCTACTGTTTTATTTCCGTGTAATTATTTTTCAAAGGCGTTCACAATTGTGGGCTTCTTGACAACCAATTTTAGAGTCCTGTATTTCACTATTTTGCCAAGAATGAAACACATCTAAAATATTGCCAAAACAACCGCGTATCACTGAAATCCCGGAAGAATTCAATTTATGGAAAGCACCGTCTCCCATATTGCCAGCAAGCATCACTCTAACGCCATCTTTAACAAGCAAGGGAATCACATTCGATTTGCATCCACAACCAACTGGAGCATCGAATTTTTCCTGAGAAATTACATTCTTCTCATTGTCAACTTCAAAAATTGTGTAATATTCACAATGACCGAAGTGGTCATCAACATTATTGTTATTAGTTGGTATTGCTATCTTCATTTTCTATTCCTTTTTTTTATAAATTTCCCTGGGATCGCCTCAGGATATGAAATCTCATCGTGGCATTCTGAACAACTTGGATCTTGAACAAAATCCATATCAATATGACAATCTCCGCATTCATTATCCTCATGGTCTTCGCTTAAAATCAATCCCGTCACTTTATGATTAAAAGAACCTTCTTCCCAATGGATATGACAATTCACACAAACGGTTGAAGGTTTAACAAATGATTTGGCGGGACCGTGACAATCTTGGCAGGCATTATTTATGTGATATTTATTCAACTCCCAACCTGTTGATACAGCGTGATTAAACGGCGGTTGTTCTTTGTCATTGTGACAAAACTTGCAATTATTTTCCTCTTGATGACAACTGCAGCATGTTGTTGTGTGTTCGATTTTCTTGTGTTCATGTCCTGCTTCATGACAACGACAACAACTATCTCCTTTATGGCAAGCTACACATTGCAGTCCAAATAAATCTACATGTTCCTCATGATGAAAAGTAACAACGGTTCCTTTTTCGTAATTTGTTTGATAAACATATTTTTCTTCCGCTGCTATCAACGGGTGTGGAATTCCAATGATGTCTGTTTTATCTGTTTGTGTTATGGC
Organism: Fidelibacterota bacterium; assembly: GCA_016784265.1. GTDB lineage: Bacteria > Fidelibacterota > BS150m-G59 > BS150m-G59 > BS150m-G59 > BS150m-G59. Next base: position 820 of record JADHUZ010000038.1, on the reverse strand, counting down.
GGTTTGTTCGGTTATTTGTTTATGACAAAACTCACACGCATTTTCGTGAGCCCATTCTCTATGGCAATTTAGGCATTGGCGATGATATGCTCCTTTTAAGGATGGTTTTTCAATACTGGTTAAACTAGATTGTTTAGGGTGACACTCAACACAAGACTGAATTTTACTTAAATCATCCGAATAATGATGGCAGTTTTCACAACCTCCGCTCATTCGTGACATAGATGCGTGATATTCATGGGCAAATATTACCGGACCATATTGTTCGGTTAACATATCAATTAGGATAACTTCCATCTGTTTTTCAGATTGTTTCAAAGTAGAAAAGTCATGTATTGTTTTAGTTCCCGGACATTGAACCAAACACGGATTTTCTTTTGTCGGGTATTCCCCTTTTTCACATTTATGACATTCCGAACAATCAGGAGACAACGGTAATTGCGTTTCATGAACTTGCGATGAAAGAAAAGAGAAAATAAAGCCTATACTAATCAGTGATTTTAAGGGAAGTTTAAACATTATTTTCTCCTTTTTTCAGAGTTCTTGGGATTAATCAATTTCCAAAAAGGAACGATAAGAATAAAAAAACCAATGACAATCAGATATTCTATTCCTTTTGTTGCAAAAATGTTGATGTATGAAAAATCACTCATATCAATTTCCCCCGTTTTCTAATGTCCAACTTGGCGATTTACTTAAAACCGGCATTCGGTTAATAACCCAGCGGAATACCCAGATTTCAATGAATATCACACACAACGTAACGACGATTTCTTGCCACGATGGAATATAATGATTTACGATATCCCACTTAAATGTG
>JADHUZ010000037.1 GCA_016784265.1 Fidelibacterota bacterium | reverse complement strand
TAATTCGTTATCCCATTTTTTCTCGAAAATATTATAAATTAGCGTTCGACTTGCGTTGGAAAAATCCGTGATATGCGCACCGGTGAGTTTCCAAATTAGCCACGAATCCACTGTGCCGAATAGAATTTCTCCGTTTTCAGCACGCTTGCGCAAACCAGAAACATTTTCGAGCATCCATGCAATTTTCGTTCCAGAAAAATACGCATCGAGCACGAGCCCCGTTTTTTCTCGGACAATTTTATCAAAGTTGTTATTTTCGAGTTTTTCACACATCGGTGCGGTTCTGCGGCATTGCCAAACTATCGCATTATGCACAGGTTCTCCCGTGTTTTTATCCCACAAAATTGTCGTCTCGCGCTGGTTCGTGATACCAATTCCCGCAATTTGCAAAAATTCAATATTCGCTTGTTTTACGCAATCGTGAATGCAAAACTTGACTGATTCCCAAATGTCGAGCGCACAATGCTCGACCCAGCCCGCTTTTGGATAAATTTGTTGAATTTCACGATAGGATTTTTGGATGATTTGCCCGTCGTGATTGATGAGCAAAACAGTCGTTCCTGTTGTGCCTTGGTCAATGGATAAAATGTATTGTTTGGTCATTTGTTTTTCCTTTTTTGCCACAGATTACGCGAATATTTTGCCATGGATATTTTCTGTTCTTCAATGTTATTTCACTATTCGACTTGATTTTTGCGCCTGTGTGTCATCCTGAGATTGTCGAAGAATAAAGATTTCATCCCTAAAATCATTCAATCCTCAAAAATTTCTCGCAATGTTTTTTCTTCTTCCGCGCCCATTGCCACATTTCGTCGTGCCATCACGATTTTTGCCGTTTCTAAAAATTGCTCAAAACTCGCCCATTTTCGCGTTGTGCCCCACGAAAACGGCTTAATCTCATTTGGCAATAATCCTTTTCCGAATAATAACGAACCCACACCGACAACAGTTCCTGTGTTGAAAAGCGTCCCAATTGCCGTTTTGCAATGGTCGCCCATCATCAATCCGACAAACTGCGAACCCGTATCCACGCCGCGAACAATGATGTTTGAATAATTATTTTTCAAATCCGAATTCGTCGTATCCGCTCCGAGATTGCACCACTCACCGATGACAGCATGCCCCAAAAATCCGCTGTGTTGCTTATTTGTGTAACCCTGAATCATCGTTTCGGCAACTTCACCACCGATTTTGCAAACTTGTCCAATCGAACATTCTGAAATTTGCGAACACGACCGAATCAGTGAATTTTCCCCAATAAAAAGCGGTCCCGTCAAAACAGCATTTGGCTCGATAATCACATTTTCGCTGATGTAAATGGGTCCATTTTCTGCGTTCAGCACGGCACCGGGAAAAATTCGTGCATTTTTGCCAATGTAAATTTTCCCACGATTGAGCAAATGCGCACCATTGTCAATTTGTCCTTCTAAAATTCTGCCTTTTCCAAGTGCATCGAATTGCCATCGAATTTCATCGCCGAGTTTGTGTGGAATTTCCCAAATCGCATTCAAATTGAGCGGATTGTTTTCAGAATTCGGTAAATTTTCGCGCTCTTTGATAGGCACGATTCCGAACAAAACATCGTCAAATTTTCGTGTCTGCGTGATTGGATAAAACGGGTCGAAATCTGGTGGGAATTTTATAGACATAACATCCTCCGAACGGCTGAATAAGTTTCTTCTAAAAATCCATTTTCTGTTTTGGAAAGTTCGATATTGAAAAATTTATCTGAATGCGAATTTTCAAATCCAATGCGCACGAATGCTCGGCTTTTTGCTCCCAAAATCGCATTCCCGAGATGAAATTCTGTATTCCAATCCATGAATACATCAAACTTGCTCAGACGTATTTTTTCCATCATATTTTTCGATGGCCGAGAATCGTTTGAATTTTCTTTGTTTGAATAAAACAGTTTGTTTGCTTTCGTAAATTCATCAAAATTGGTCGCAAGAGATTTTTCGAGGAACAAAACAAGCCTTCTGCTACTCGCTGGATTTTGCAAAATTGGTCGCAAAACATATTTTGCGATTCGAAGACCTGTCTGCTCTTCCGGCAGACAAAGACAGATATTTTTCGCGGTTTTTAGATATTTTAGAAAATGGACATCGCTGAAAAACAAATTGTTTTCCTTTCTTGTCTCCCGATATATGACCCAGTGTTGCTTCAAATGTTCTCCGTGTATGGCGGTAATTTAACAATTCTATAGGCAAAAATCCATACTAATTTCCGCAATAAAAAAGCGTAAATTATCGATGTAAAATATGAGGTGAAAATGGCAAAAATCCAGTTTTTAGGAGCGACGGGAACGACAACGGGCTCAAAATTTTTGTTTGAACACAACGGATTTAAGATATTGATTGACTGCGGCTTGTTTCAAGGTTTGAAACAATTACGTCTGCGAAATTGGGCGAAATTTCCAATAAATCCTGCAGAAATTGACGCAGTTGCATTGACTCACGCCCATATTGACCACACTGGATATCTACCACGAATTGTGAAAACAGGTTTTTCGGGAAAAGTATATTCTACAAAATCTACTGCGGATTTAGGGAAAATTATGTTGCTTGATTCGGCGCATTTGCAGGAAGAAGACGCAAAATGGGCGAATAAAAAAGGATTTTCTAAACACTCTGAAGCGTTGCCTCTCTACGACAAAAAAGATGCCGAAGCAGCAATCCAATTATTCCACCCATTGCCATATGAACACACAGAACAATTAACGGAAAACATTTCGATAAGATTTCGAGATGCGGGACATATTTTGGGTTCGGCATTTATCATTGTCGAATGGAAGGCGGAAAACGGAGAAAAGAAAAAACTTGTGTTTTCTGGTGATATTGGTCGGCCTGCCACGCCGATTTTACGCGATCCTTCGTTGATTACAGAAGCAGATTTTATGGTAATTGAATCTACTTATGGCAATCGCTTGCACGGCGAAGAGCATCCCAAAGTAGACCTTGCGCGAATAATTCGAGAAAGCGCCACGCGACAGGGCGTGCTTCTGATTCCGTCATTTTCCGTGGGGCGAACACAGGCGCTGCTTTATACAATTCGAGAATTAGAAGAAACAGAAGAAATTCCACCTCTCCCAATTTTTGTTGATAGTCCAATGGCAAGCCGCGCGACAAAAGTTTTTAAGAAAAACTGGTCAGATCACGATTTGGAATCGGCATTGTTAGAAGTTCGTGGCACCGATATTTTCCGCACGCGAAATTTGAAATTTACAGACACAACCAAAGAATCTATGGCTCTGAATGATTTTCGCGGTCCCGGAATAATTATTTCGGCAAGTGGGATGCTTTCTGGCGGACGGATTTTGCATCATCTCGCGAACAAAATGCCACATCCGCTGACCACAATTTTATTTATCGGTTATCAGGCAAAAGGCACTCGTGGACGCGCAATTTTAGAAGGTGCCGAGTCGGTGAAAATTCATGGAAATCGCGTTGCTGTGAAAGCGCATATTGAAAATATTTCTGGGTTTTCTGCACATGCGGATTATCAAGAAATTTTCGCATGGTTGCGTGGATTTGAGAAAAAACCAAAGCAAACATTTGTTGTACACGGCGAACAAGAATATAGCGAATCTATGGCAGAAAAATTGAACGCAAATGGATTTAAAGCAATGGTTCCGGAATATTGTCAAACTGTTGAATTAGTTTAAATTAAATGGATAAAATCAATGCGTAAATTAATAATAATTGCAATGGCTATTTCATTTTTAATGGCTGGGAATGGCAAAATTTCTGGTTACACATTTTTTGATTACAGTTGGAGCGACGATGAAAATTCGTTTGAAATTCACCGTTCATATTTTGGATACAAAAAAGATTTATCCGAGAAATTGAGTTACGAATTGAAACTGGATGTGGGGAGAGAAAGTTTATTTCAAAGCGATGAAACGACGAAAGAATCCCGCCTTTTTGTGTATGTTAAATATGCCAAGGTGGATTGGAAAACCAATCATGGAAAACTTACTTTTGGAATGCAGGGAATGAATGTATTCAACATTCAGGAAAAAACTTGGGGTTACCGTTTTGTAGAAAAATCGGCGATGGATTTTAACAAATGGGCGAGTTCAGCAGATTTGGGAATTGGCTGGTCAAAATCGTTTAGCGATTTTCATGCTTCCATGCTTGTAACAAATGGAAACGGTTACAAAAAAGCGGAGGAAAATGAATCAAAAAAACATTCGTTCCAATTGGTTTGTGGCGAGAAAAAACTCAGCAAAAACGATGGTTTCAATCTCGGCGGAATCTATGTTTTTGAAGAACTTTCAGAGGATAAACTTTTTGGCGTTTTCGGTGGCTATGCCGGAAATGGTTTGCGAATAGGTGGAGAATTTGGGCAACTCGGCACTACACGCTTGATGTCATTCTATGGAAATTACAATGTGTTGGATAAATTTGAAATTTTCTGTCGCTTTGATAGTGGCGATTTGGACAACGACAAAACATCCTATGCCATTGCAGGCTTGAGTTATGCGCTCGAAAAAGGATTGACGATTGCGCCGAATATCCGATTTTCAGATAATCAATTTGCAGAGATGAAAGTAAATTTCCTGTTTAAATTCTAAAAATCTTCGAATTTATCGGTTGTTTTCACTAATTCTTTTGCAATGCCCGGCTCTGTCATCGAGTGGCCTGAGTCTGGCACGACGATAAACTCTGCTTCTGGAAATGCGCGATGCAAATCCCACGCCGAGCGCATTGGACAAACGACATCATATCTTCCTTGCACAATTACTGTAGGAATATGGCGAATTTTGTCGATGTTGTTGAGCAGTTGATTTTCATCATCAAAAAACCCACGATTGATAAAATAGTGACATTCAATTCGTGCAAACGCCTCGGCGATTTTCGGATTTCCAAAATGATGAAGCGATTGCTCGTTTTGATACAACTTGCTTGTGCTTGCTTCCCAAATTGACCACGCTTTTGCGGCTTCAATTCGGACTCTTTCATCATTGCTTGTGAGCCGTTTGTAATAGGCTTCAATTAAATCTCCTTGTTCATTTTCTGGAATTGGTTCGAGATATTTTTCCCAAGCATCTGGGAAAATATAGGATGCGCCTTCTTGATAAAACCAGTGCAGTTCTATTTGTCGAAGCATAAAAATCCCACGCAAAATCAATTCTGTCGCTCGATTTGGATGCGTTTGCGAATATGCCAAACTTAAAGTTGAGCCCCAACTTCCGCCGAAAACAGCCCATTTGTCGATATCCAAATATCTTCGAATAGTTTCAATATCAGCAACTAAATCCCAAGTTGTGTTTTCGCGCAATTCGGCGTGAGGCGTGCTTTTTCCGCAACCGCGTTGATCAAAAATTATAACTCGCCACTTTCGTGGATTAAAATATTGACGATAAATTGGCTCGATTCCGCCACCGGGACCACCGTGAAGAAAAATCACTGGCTTTCCGTTCGGATTTCCAGATTCTTCAATATGAATTGTGTGCAGTTCCGAAACTTTTAAATCAAATTCACGATACGGTTCGATTGCTGGGTATAAATATTTCAAGCTGTGATTTCCTTCTTTCAAATTTCAGAAATTTTGCCGGACAATTCTACCCAAAGGGCTATAATTTCAATGCCAGCAAATTGTTTTTTCAGCCATTGTGTAGATTTTTGTAAATGTAAAATTTGCTCCGATTTTTCTACTGGATTTCCCGCACAATCTTCGTGTCCGACAATGGCAATGCCGACTGAATTATGCTTTTCTATAGAAATTCTCAATCGATTTTGAATCGATCTAATCGAGTGAAAATCATCTTGTTCTGCTATAATTCGATTGGGGCCTGGCTCGGTGATTGTATCCACAAATTGTGCGGAAAATCTATTTTTCAAATAGCACGAAACAAACTCTTGAACTCGACCGTCCATGCAGTTTATCGCTGTGCAAAATTTGTTCATTTTAACCCCCAAAATAAAGTAACAATGCCGTTTGTAAGTGTTTGAAATCCCGTCTTTTCAAATCCTGCAGATTGAACTTTCCCCAAAAATTTTCTTCGAGTTGGAAATTCTGAAATCGTTTGCGGCAAATAAGAATAAGCCTGAATGTGCTTGCTGAAAACCTTTCCGATAGTAGGAATTACAATATTTGAATAAATCGAATACATCCATCGGATGAGAAAAAATTTTGGTTTGCCAAATTCCAAAATCACAAGTTTTCCACCTGGCTTGAGGACGCGATAAAATTCGGAAATGGCTTTTTCTCGGTTTTTCACATTTCGAATGCCAAAAGCGATAGTTACGCCATCAAAAGTTTCATCTTTAAATTCTAAATTTTGTGCGTCGCCAACTTGGAACTGGATTCTTGATTCTTGATTCTGGGTTCTGGATTCTATCTTATTTTGCCCGATTTTCAGCATTTTTTCGGAAAAATCAATTCCGACAACTTGTGCTTTGGGTTGCTTTTTCAAAATTGCGAACCCAACATCGCCAGTGCCAGTTGCGACATCTAAAAATTTCTGGTCTGACTTTGGATTCAAAAGTTCGACTAATTTATTTCGCCAGTAGATATCTACGCCTAAACTCAAAAAATGGTTCAGAAAATCGTATTTGTGTGCAATTGAATCGAACATTTTTCGCACGTCGGTTTTTTCGACGGTTTGGCTCAATTTTCTCCCCATCTCTCAGAAATTTGATGGCCAATCTCCATTTGATCTAAAATTTTTCCCGCGAGAAATTGCGCTATTTCTTCTATTGTTTTTGGCAAATTGTAAAATCCAGGCGTCGCTGGTAAAATAATTCCACCGGCTTCGGTAACTGTCGCCATATTTCGCAAATGAATTAAATTCATCGGAGTTTCGCGTGGGACTAGAATTAGTTTTTTGTGTTCTTTTAAACACACATCTGCTGTTCGTTCGATGAGTGTTCGCGAATTTCCGCAAGCCACCGCCGAGAGAGTCGCCATCGAACACGGAACAATCGCCATGCCAGAAAAACGGCTCGTTCCGCTTGAAACTTGCTCCGCGAGATTGGAATTTTCCAAAAATTGAAAATCCGCTTTTTTCGCGAATTTCCCGAAATAATCCGCAAGCAAAACATTTTCTGAAATTTCCAGTTCATGCCGCGAAACCCATTCGCCATACTCTGAAAATAAAAGCGAAATTTTTATATTTGTTTTGCCCAACTCTTCGAGCAAAGATTTTGCATAAATCGCACCCGAAGCGCCAGTTATTGCCACTACCCAATGACTTTTCATAAAGGTTCTCCCAACATGAAATCCAATAAAACGAAAACAAAAAACGCTGTCGATATAATTCCATTCATCGTGAAAAATGCGACACCGAGTTTATTCAAATTTTCTTCCGAAACGAGCGAATGTTCATAAACGAGCAATCCTCCAACAATCGCGATGCCGATAAAATAAATCCAACCCAATTGCGCAAAAATTCCAGTTACAACCAGCAAAATCAGCGCAATAAAATGCAAAATTTTCGCCGAAAAAAGCGATTTTTTAATGCCAAATCGGACAGGAATTGAAAATAATCCGACATTTTTGTCAAATTCTAAATCCTGACTGGCGTAAATAATATCAAAACCTGCGACCCAAAATAGCACGGCAAATCCAAGCACAAATGGCGTAAGATGGACTAAATTCCCAGTAATTGCAATCCATGCTCCAACTGGTGCGCCGGCAAGCGAAAGTCCCAAAACGAGATGTGAAAATGCCGTAAATCGCTTCGTGAACGAATAGCCGAGCAAAATCAAAATTGCAATTGGCGACAAAATTAGCGTTAAAACATTTAATTTCCATGCACCAAAAACGAGCGCAATTATCGAAAGTAAAACTACGAATCCGACGAATGTTGCACTGAGATTTCCAGCGGGCAATTCGCGATTTTTCGTGCGCGGATTTTGTGCATCAATTTTGCGGTCAACCAGCCGATTAAATGCCATTGCCATCGTGCGCGCCGCAACCATGCACCAAATAACCCAGCCGATTTTTGCAACAGTAATTTGTGCAAATTTTGATGCCAGAATTGCACCGCTCAACGCAAATGGCAACGCAAAAACGCTGTGGCTAAATTTAATCATTCGCCCAAAAATAATGATTTTTTTCATTTGCCAACGCCCTCAAGCCACTCAATTTTTTTGCCATCAAAGGCGAGCAATTGCGCTTCTTTTCCAACTTCGATGCTGCCAATTTTATCATCGAATTTTAACGCTTTTGCACCTCCGAGTGTCGCACATTTTAGCGCTTCTTCAAATGAAAATCCATAATCGCTCATCGCCGAATTTATCACCGCAAGCATATCCAAACTTTCGCCGCTCATTGCACTATCTGTGCCGAGTGCGACTGTAAAACCTCGGTCTAAAAACTCTCGCCCCGGCGCGATTCCGCAATTTAAATTTTTGTTGGAAATCGGACATAAACAAACGGCGATTTTATTTTTGTTTTGCTCCAAAATTTCCCAATCGGAATCCTCAATTTGAACCATGTGAACAAGCAAAGTCCAATCCGTTGCAAAATTGTTTCGGAAAAAATATCGCACTGGCGAAATACCCGGCGGTTGCCAATCTTTCCGAAGCGAATTGTTGCGTATTTTCATCTGCCGAATGTTACCTTTTCCCGTTTTCAAAAATTCGGTTTCGGCTGGTGATTCGGCTAAATGTGGACTCGAAAACCGCTCAATTTCATTTATTTTTTTAAATAAAAATTCAGTTGTCGTCCAAATTGTGTGCGGCGAAAAATGATTGCTCAATCTATCAGAATTTGGAAATCGATTCTTTCTTGACTTTAAATTCAAAAAAGTTGCCTCTGTGTTCGCTGATAAAACGTCTAATCCTTCGTGAAATATTCGTGCAGAAACGCC
>JADHUZ010000036.1 GCA_016784265.1 Fidelibacterota bacterium | reverse complement strand
ACTGAAAGTTCAGTTGCGCCTTCATATTCTCGAAGAAGGTACTAAGAAAGGGGAAATTGCCGAGACAATAGAACGAGAGGTTTTCTTCGGAAATATTCCGTATATGACGAGAACAGGATCGTTCGTAATCAACGGAGCAGAGCGAGTAATTGTAAGCCAATTGCAACGTTCTCCTGGTGTGTTTTTTGATATTGGCACGCATCCAAATGGTACAAAACTTTATACTGCAAGAATCATTCCTTTCCGCGGTTCTTGGATTGATTTTACTACGGACATCAATGACTGCTTGTTTACAATCATTGATCGAAGGAAAAAATTCCCGATTACCACATTATTGCGAGCAATCGGATATCCGAAAAACTCCGATATTTTAAAACTGTTTAAACTTTTTGAGACGGTAAAACTGAAAAGTTTCAAACCGGAGAGTGGAATTACTTATACACTAGCTGAGGACGCTGTCAACGAAGAAACTGGTGAAATTTTTTACGAAGCTGGCGATGATCTCTCCGAGAATGACATCGAATCTTTGAAGGGCGAAAAAGGAATTCGTACGATTTCTATTATCAATATCATGGATGAAGTATCTGCGAATTTGATTATGAATACGCTGAAAAAAGACGAAACAAAAAATGCAGAAGAAGCGTTATTTTTGATCTACAGAAATCTTCGTGGTGGGCAGCCGCCGAATTTCGTCACAGCACAAAAATTCGTCGAAAGATTGTTTTTCAGTCCCAAAAAATACGATTTAGGTGAAGTTGGCAGGTATCGAATTAACAAGAAATTTGGATTGCACATTCCTGTTGAAAATCGTACTCTTACGCAGGACGATATCCTGATTATCATCAACTATCTTGTGGAAATGCGAAAAGGTCTTCGTGGCAAAGATGACATTGACCATCTTGGAAATCGTAGAGTTCGGACGGTTGGCGAACAATTAGCGGGACAATTTATGGTTGCATTATCACGTATGCAACGTACTGCTCGCGATAGGATGAATATTCGTGAGTTGGAAAATCTTACACCGAGTGTCTTGATAAATTCTAGAATATTAACATCGGTATTGAATACATTTTTCGGCACAAGCCAAATGTCGCAATTTATGGATCAAACAAATCCATTAGCGGAATTAACTCATAAGCGAAGGCTTTCTGCCCTCGGTCCCGGAGGACTTGAACGTGAACGAGCAGGATTTGAGGTGCGTGATGTTCATCATACTCATTACGGCAGATTATGCCCGATAGAAACGCCAGAGGGACCGAATATCGGTTTAATTTCATCGCTTGCGGTTTATGCCAGAGTCAACAGGTTGGGATTTATTGAAACTCCGTACAGAAAAGTAGTGAGCGGCAGGAAAGGTGTGAGGGTTACCGACGAAATCGAGTTTCTCTCAGCTGATGACGAAGATCGTGAAATTATCGCACAGGCGAATGCCGGATTGAGTAATGCTGGCTATTTCGAAGAAAACATGATTCTTACGCGAATTAAAGATGATTATCTTATGGTTTCTCCGAAAAAAATTAAATATATGGATGTTTCTCCTGGGCAGATTCTCAGTGCTGCGGCATCTTTGATTCCGTTTTTGGAACATGATGATGCGAACAGAGTTTTAATGGGTTCAAATATGCAACGACAATCTGTGCCGTTGCTCAAACCGACGGCTCCGATTGTTGGAACTGGATTCGAAACTTCTGTGGCTCGTGATTCTGGAGCGACAGTCATAGCCAAAAATGCAGGAGAGGTAATTGAAGTTGATTCTTCTCATATTATTGTCAAGACGTTCAATGACCCGGATGATTTGAGATTGTCAGACAAAGAAGGTCTTGACGTTTACGATCTTGCAAGGTATGTACGTACGAATCAAGATACCGTAGTGAATCAAAGACCAATTGTACATGAAGGACAAAAGGTAGAGCCTGGCGATTTGCTCGCTGACGGCAGTTCAACTTCTCATGGCGAATTAGCGTTGGGGCAAAATATTCGTGTGGCTTTTATGCCTTGGCGAGGATATAATTTTGAAGATGCGATTATCATTAGCGAACGATTGATTCGAGATGATGTTTTTACTTCCGTTCATGTTAAAGAGTACACGATGGAGGTGAGAGATACGAAGCGTGGAGATGAAGAATTGACGCGCGAGATTCCAAATGTGAGCGAAGAAGCGACAAGAGATCTTGATGAAAATGGTATTGTTAGAGTTGGCGCAGAAGTAGTATCCAATTCCATTTTGATTGGGAAAGTTACGCCGAAGGGCGAATCTGATCCAACACCGGAGGAAAAACTTTTGTTGGCGATATTCGGAGAGAAAGCAGGAGAGGTTAAGGATGCCTCGAAACGATTGAAGAATTCCAACGGAATCGTAATCGATACAAAATTGTTTGAAAGAACCAGCAAACGATCCGGTACGACTTTGAAAAAAATTATCGATATTATCGAGAAGAAATTTGCGAAACGTTTGGATAATCTAAAAGAAAAACAGTCACAAGTTTTTGATCTGTTGCTGGGGGGGCAAGTCAGCGGTGGTATTCGTAATGCGGAAACCGGAAGTACGATTCTCAAAGCAGGTACTCATTTGAATGCAAAACGTTTGGCTAATTTGGATATAGAAAAATTATCTCGATTGTCTGTCTGGACAAAATCTCAGAAAATTAACAAAAAGGTAAATGAACTTCTTATCCGTTTTGATAAAATGAAAAGAGAATTAGATCAGAAAAAAGAGCAGGAGATATTTAAATCTCAAGTCGGTGATGAGTTGCAACCAGGAGTCAATAGTTTGGCTAAAGTGTTTGTTGCTCAAAAGAGGAAAGTTCAGGTTGGCGACAAAATGGCTGGTCGTCATGGTAATAAAGGTGTTGTCGCAGCAATTGTTCCTCAGGAAGATATGCCGCATTTGGAAGATGGTACGCCTATGGATATTATTTTAAATCCGTTGGGTGTTCCGAGTCGTATGAATGTTGGGCAGTTATACGAAACTATGTTGGGACGAGCCGGCGAAATATTGGGCAAAATATTTTCTACGCCTGTTTTTGATGGTGCGTCGCTTGAACAGGTTCAACAAGAAATGACCAATGCGGGTATAAATCAGTCAGGCAAAGAGGTGCTTTATGATGGCATGACAGGCGAGCCGTTTGAGCAATCCGTAACAATCGGCGTGATGTATATGATGAAATTGGCTCACATGATAGAAGACAAAATGCACTCGCGGTCGACTGGTCCGTATTCACTAATTACGCAACAACCGCTTGGTGGTAAAGCACAATTTGGTGGTCAGCGTTTTGGAGAAATGGAGGTCTGGGCATTGGAGGGCTACGGCGCCGCACATACATTACGGGAGATGCTTACAATCAAATCCGATGATATTGACGGTCGCTCGAAGGCTTACAATGCTCTTGTCAAAGGAGCAAATATAGATTTCACCGGCATTCCAGAGTCCCTTAAAGTGCTTCGTCGAGAATTGCAAGGGCTCTGCTTAGAATTGGACATGGAATAAAACGGGAGTGATGCAGTGAATTTACCTAAAAGAAGAAAAGAACAGTTTGCGAAGGATTTTAAATCCGTCAGTCTTGGGATTTCATCTCCGGAAATGATACTGACTCGTTCGCGAGGAGAAGTATTAAAACCAGAAACGATAAATTACAGAACTTACAAGCCTGAAAAGGATGGTTTGTTTTGTGAAAAGATATTTGGACCAGTCAAAGATTGGGAATGCCATTGCGGGAAATACAAGCGCATACGATACAAAGGTATTGTTTGCGATCGTTGTGGTGTTGAGGTTACAACAAAGAAAGTGCGTCGCGAGAGAACTGGGCATATTCAACTGGCTGTGCCTGTTACACATACTTGGTTTTTGCGGTCTATTCCGAGCAAAATCAGTTTATTGCTCGGTTTGAAAGTGAAAGAGGCCGAAGCGATTGTTTATTACGAAAAATACTATGTCTTTAATCAGGGAAAAAGTCAATATCCAGTTGGTGAACTGTTAACTGAAGAAGAATATCACGAAGAACTTGCTCGCCTTGGTTCAAATGAAGATATGTTGCCAGAAGAAGAAAGGTTCAGAGTAAACACCGGCAGCGAAGCAATCTATGAATTTTTACAAAATTTGAATATTACTGAAACAATCACGAAGTTGAGAGAAGCCATCGCGCAAACGGCATCTGTTCAAAAAAGGGACGATTTGCTAAAACGATTAAAGATTGTGATGGCTTTTGATATTCGAACGAATAAAAAGGTTAATCGCCCAGAGTGGATGATCATCACTACTCTGCCTGTGATTCCCCCCGAATTGCGGCCTTTGGTACCGCTGGATGGCGGAAGATTTGCCGCGAGCGATTTGAATGATCTTTATCGTAGAATCATTATCAGAAATAACCGTTTGAAACAATTGATGGACATCAAGGCGCCAGATGTTATTTTGCGAAATGAAAAGAGAATGCTTCAGGAATCTGTGGATGACTTGATTGATAACAAACGGTCTTCCACAGCCATACGAAGCGGGACGAAACGTGCATTGAAAAGCATTGGTGATAATTTGAGCGGAAAACAAGGGCGATTTAGACAAAACTTGCTTGGGAAACGTGTGGATTATTCCGGTCGTTCGGTGATTGTTGTTGGGCCTGAGTTGCGTTTGCACGAATGTGGATTGCCCAAACTAATGGCTGTGGAGCTGTTCAAGCCAATGTTGCTTCGTAATCTTATCAAGAGGGGATATGCGGGAACGCCACGAACAGCAAAATTGATGGTCGAAGAATTGGATCCCAAAATCTTTGAAGTGCTCGAATATGTTGTTAGAGATCATCCTGTGCTTTTGAATCGTGCGCCGACTCTACACCGATTGGGCGTGCAAGCATTTCAGCCTGTTTTGATTGATGGACGAGCGATTCGCATTCACCCGTTGGTGTGTGCGGCATTCAATGCCGACTTTGACGGTGACCAGATGGCTGTCCATGTTCCACTTTCTGTGGAAGCGCAAATGGAAGCGCGCGTTTTAATGCTTTCAAGCCATAATATTTTGCATCCGGCGCACGGAAAACCGATCGCTATCCCATCGCAAGATATGGTTTTGGGATGTTATTATGCGACGGCATCAAGCCATAAAAAAGTGGAAAAAGAAAAACTTTCAAGGTTTTCAATGGTTTCAGAAGTTCGGTTAGCGTTAGACAACAAGTGGATTCAGATTCACGATCCGATTCTTTTTTATGTCAAAGATGAGATTATTGAAACTACTGTCGGCAGGGTTTTGTTCAACGATACTTTACCGGCAGGAACGAAATTTGTTAATCAACTGATTACGAAAAAAGGTCTGGAGCAGTTGATAGGTAAAATTTTCAAGGATGCAGGAAATTATCAGACCGTTTTGTTTTTAGATAGACTTAAGGATTTTGGATTTTATCATGCAACAATTGCTGGGACATCCATCGGATTGGATGATTTGATTATTCCAGATGCGAAACCTCGATTGCTGGATAAGGCTTTCGAGAAAGTCGCAAGTGTGTGGAAAGCCAATAAGGATCATCATATCACGGATGTAGAGCGATATAATAAAGTCATTGATATTTGGACGCATGCGACGAATGAATTGAAAAATGAGATGATGAAACAAATGAAAGTGTCCAACGATGGCTTGAATCCGGTTTTTATCATGGCTGATTCCGGTGCGAGAGGAAGCGAAGATCAGATTCGTCAGCTGGCGGCGATGCGCGGATTGATGAATAAACCGCAAAAAACGATGACTGGTGGAGCAGGAGAGATTATCGAGTCTCCGATTATTTCCAATTTCAAAGAAGGGCTATCGGTTTTAGAGTATTTTATTTCAACTCACGGTGCGCGAAAAGGATTGGCAGATACCGCCCTGAAAACAGCTGATGCTGGTTATTTAACACGCCGATTGGTTGATGTGGCGCAGGATGTGGTCATCCGCGAAGATGATTGCGGTTCTATCAACGGGATTCAAATTGAAGCCATCAAGGATGGAGAAGAAATTATTGAACCGCTGAGCGAGCGTATTATTGGCAGGTTTGCCCTGGATGATATTTACGACAGGAATAATAATCTTATTATTGGTGCCGGAGAAGAGATAGAAAATGATACAGCAGAAGCGATATCTTTACATCATCAATCTGTACTCATCCGCTCGGTTTTGACTTGCGAGACTCATCAAGGTGTATGCGTGAAATGTTATGGGCGCGGATTGACGGATGGAAAACTTGTTCGCATTGGTGAATCGGTCGGAATTATTGCGGCTCAAAGTATTGGAGAACCCGGAACGCAGCTGACACTTCGGACATTTCACATCGGTGGTGTTGCAAGTCGCGTACTTGAAAAATCAGATATGACTTCTCGCCAAGAGGGATATATAAGATATTCTAGAAACTTAGAGTTTGTTGTTCATGGCAAAGGTGATGAACGAGTAAAAATAGTTCTATCCCGAAATTCAAAAATCATGCTATTCGATGAAGATAATCGAGAAATCGTTCGGTTCAATGTGCCTTATGGTGCAAATTTATTGGTTGACAGCAATGAGAGAATCAAAAAAGGTGCAAAACTTTTTAGTTGGGATCCGTATCATGATCTTATTTTAGCGAAAACAGATGGTGTTGTCAAATATCATGACATCATAGAAGGTGTTACTTATGCAGAAGAGGCTGGAGAAACTGGAAGAAGAATCAAAACGATTATCGGAACACGAGACCGAAAAAAGACACCAACGATCACAGTCAAATCAAAAGATGGTGACTATAAAACACAAATTCTTCCTATCGGTGCCAATGTGATCGCGAAGGAAGAAGAAAAAATCAAAAAAGGTGATATTCTCGTAAAAATTCCTCGCGAAGTTGGAAAAACCAGAGATATTACAGGTGGTTTGCCACGCGTGGCTGAACTTTTTGAAGCCAGAAGGCCTGGGAATCCTGCTGTGATTACGGAAATTAGTGGAATCATTTCCATCGACCCAAATATTAAAAGAGGTCAGCGAGTTGTGATTGTTACCAGCCACGATGGCGAGGATAGTATCAAATATACGATTCCGTATGGGAGACATATTCTCGTGCAAGAAGGTGATGAGGTTCATCGTGGAGATCCGCTTTGTGAAGGTGCTATTGACCCGCACGATATTTTGCAAGTTAGAGATGCTCGAGCGGTTCAGGAATTTTTAGTGAGTGGAATCCAAGAGGTTTATCGTTTGCAGGGTGTTAGAATTAATGATAAACATATCGAAGTGATTGTTCGCCAGATGATGCACAAAGTCAAAGTGGTAGATTCCGGTGATACGAAATTTCTTGAAAATGACCGAATAAATAAAGATGATTTTTTTCGGGAAAACAGTCGAATTGAAAACTCGGAGATTGTTTTGGAATCAGGAGATTCCGAATTTTTAGAGGGAGATTTGGTTGATGGCAAGCGATCTCGTGAATTGAAAAAGGAGTTGGGCGACTCGTTCAAAACTCGGAAGGCAAGAGTGGCAATTGCTAAGCCGCTATTGCTTGGAATCACAAGAGCATCGTTGAATGTAGAAAGTTTTATTTCAGCGGCTTCGTTCCAAGAAACATCCAGAGTTTTAACGGATGCGGCGACAAGATATAAAACAGACAATTTGATTGGATTAAAGGAAAATGTGATTATTGGGCGACTCATTCCAGCAGGAACGGGTCAGTCACGGTTCAGTGATTTGAGATATGAATGTTCGGATGATTCTGAGGATTATTTTCCGCCTTTGGATGAAGATAATGAGATAGATGAAAAAATATCTGCAAAAGTGGAATAAATCGATTGACTCGTATTAGATTGTTGACCTAAATTATGAAGCTTACTAAGAATAAAATTTGAGGGTTCTGATAAGGAAATTATATGCCGACAATTAACCAATTAGTGCGTCATGGGCGCAAAAGTATGAAAAAAAAGAAAAAAACACCGGCTTTGAACCAAAGTCCGCAAAGGCGTGGTGTCTGTACTCGTGTTTATACGACGACGCCTAAAAAGCCGAACTCTGCGCTTCGTAAAGTTGCCCGTGTGCGCTTGACATCTGGATTTGAGGTTACGGCTTATATTCCAGGAGAGGGACATAATTTGCAGGAGCACAGCATTGTGTTAATTGAAGGTGGGCGTGTAAAAGATTTGCCGGGTGTCCGATATCACATCGTTCGAGGTATTTTGGATGCTTCCGGTGTCGAAGGTAGAACTGTGAGTCGTTCACGATATGGTACAAAGCGTCCGAAGAAGTAAGGAGTAAATCTTGCGTAGAAGAAGACCTGAAAAAAGAGAAATTTTACCGGATCCGGTTTACAATGATGTCATGGTTGCTAAGTTTGTAAATAATCTGATGCAACGTGGTAAAAAAAGCGTAGCGGAAAAGATATTTTATGACTCAATCAAAATTGTAGAAGCAAAAACAAAGTCTGATGGTTTGGAAATGTTTAAAAAAGCGTTGGAGTCCGTTGCGCCATTATTGGAGATTAAAGCCAAAAGAATTGGCGGCGCGACTTATCAGGTGCCGATTGAAGTTAGTGAACGACGGCGATATGCGTTGGCGATGCGATGGATTATATCCTTTGCGAAAGCGCGTAACGGAAAATCAATGGCTGAAAAGCTTTCGGCTGAGCTGGTTGCGGCAATCAATAATGAGGGCGGCGCAATCGAGAAGCGAACAAACACACACAAAATGGCGGAGGCGAATAAAGCGTTTGCGCATTTTAGATAAAATATCATGGAAAAAATACCGAAACTCGAAAAAACAAGAAATATCGGCATAATGGCACATATTGATGCTGGTAAAACGACGACGACGGAGCGAATCCTTTTCTACACGGGACGCCTTCATCGTATGGGTGAGGTGCATGACGGCGCGGCTACGATGGATTGGATGGAGCAGGAAAAAGAGCGTGGTATTACAATTACGAGTGCCTCGAC
>JADHUZ010000035.1 GCA_016784265.1 Fidelibacterota bacterium | reverse complement strand
CGAGGATAATTTTGCTGTTTTCGGTGGCATTCGCCGAAATTCAATGGTTTGAGGGTAGTTTTGCCGACGCGCAAAAAGTAGCGACAAACGAAATGATTATGATTGATTTTTACACAGATTGGTGCGTTTGGTGCAAGCGATTAGATAGCGATGTGTTTCCGAAAACAGAAATATCGAAATTTGCAAAAGAAAACCTGATTAGCATAAAAATTGATGCAGAAAAAGGCGAAGGAATTGCACTTGCAAAAAAATACAATGCCAGCGGGTTTCCTACAATTTTGTTCACCGATGCGGGTGGAAATGAAATTGATCGCATTGTCGGATATCTTCCACTAGAGCCTTTTTTGGAAGAATTGAATCGCATCAAAAAACGGATTGATACATTTGACAGTTTGCAAAATCGAGCCAAATCCGAACCGAACAACCATAAAATTCTAGAGAAACTAGGGCAAAAAAACGAAGACAGAGGTGATTTAGAATCTGCCAAAAATAATTGGCGGCGGATTTTGAGAATTGAAAAAACGCATAATAAAGCGAGATATAAATTGGCAGAATACGAAGCGCGAGAAACGAAAAATCCAGAAGTTTTGCAACAATTTATCGCTGAAAATCCCAAAAATGAGAATTTAGTGTTGGCGTATCAATGGGTGTTGTATTTGATAAAAAACACAAAGAACATCGAAAAAGAAATCGCGTGGTATCGGCAATATGCGAAATTTATGGAAACTAGCGGCAATGAAGATGCAGATTTTTTGAATGGTTATGCGTGGCGAATGGCGGAATTGGAAACGAATTTATCCGACGCATTGATGCGAGCAAATCGTGCAATAAATTTGGTAAATAATCCACAACGCAAGGCACAAATTTTGGACACAAAAGCCGAAATTTTATGGAAGTTGGGCAATCCGGCAGAAGCCATAAAAACAATTGACGAAGCGATTCAACTTCAACCAAAAGACGATTATTTGCAAGGTCAGAAAGCGAAATTTTCTAAATAAATCAAATCAGCAATTTTCCATTTCAGCGCTCGATGTTGAATGTTGAATGTTCGATATTTCCACCAACCACGCCGAACATATAATTCCGAAAATATCGCTCGAAAACTGTAGAAATTTGTTCGGAATTGACAGTTGCAGCGTTATCGAGCAAGTCATAATACTGCTTCCAGCCAGTGCCAACGATTTCATATCTGCCGAGCGTGATGGCTTGGGAAATCACCGATTGCTCACGCATCAAATTATATGTTGCCGAAGTTTCTGCCGTACCGATGATTTCTTTTTGCGACACAGGATTTTCGATCATATTTTGAATCACATCAAACATTTCCGGCATCGCTTTTTCTGGATTTGTTGTCGTGATATAAATTGAACCATACGGCGATAAACTTTCGGTCAGCGAGGCACGCACCGAATAGGTTAGATGTAATTCCGACCGCAATCGTTTGAAAAACCGATCGCGCAAAATGTAAGTTCCAACTCGCAACGGCAGGTTGTCGTCGCTATGTAAATTTGGCGAAATGTATTTTCCCAAAATGTAATTTGTCGGAATATCGCGTTGTTCGAATTGCACAGAATTTTGTGTTTTTTTCTCAAATGGCGGCGGCAAAACAATGGTGTAATCACCTTCTGCGAGCCAACCAAAAGCATTTTCAAGGTCGTTTTGGAGTTGTGAATTTGCGATTTTTCCGACAACAGAAATCAGCATTTGTGAACCCTGAAAAATAGATTCATAATGCGAAAGCAGATCCTCTCGACCGAGTAAATTTATTGTCTGTTCCGTTCCTCCGCTGTGATTTTCGTAGGGATGATTTTTCAACAAATCACGATTTGCGAGATGATAAATCCAATTATCAGCCTGCGCAGAACGCTCAGCAATATCAGTAAGCAAATTTTGCTTCACTTTTTGAATATCGACATCAAGCAGGAGCGGATTTCGAAGTAAATCGGATAATATTTCAAGCGATTCGTCCCAGTATTTGCGGAGACATTTCATTCGAATTGTTGAATAATCGTAGCCGACTTTTGCTTCAAATTCTGTGTGATATTTCGCTTGCAAATCCAGTAGTGCATCTTTCGGAAAATTCGCAGATGCTTCGAGCATTGTGTTGATGAGCAATTTTTCGACACCTTGCGTTTCGTTTGTTAAATTCATTGCACCACCACGGATAAAGATGACGAGTCCGACAATTTCGTTATTCGATTCACGCGAAAGCACCTCAATGCCATTGGAAAGCGTAATTTCGTTGACTTTTGGTATTGCAAAAATCACCGATAAAATTGTAAAAATGAGTAGTTTTTTCATTTGGATTCTCCTTTCTTGAAATCAAGTTCCAAATTTGGAGCGACAATGCCAACTTTATCGGCATTCTCCTCGCTTGCCAAAATGCCGTAAACCATCGGATTTGTAGCCGGATTAAAATATCGCTGCGCAAAACTCTCTAAATCCGCAACCGTCACTTTTTTCATATTGTCCATGTAATTCACCCAATATTCCGTTCCGTGCGAACACCAACCCGACGCAAACGATAGCGCATAATCCCTTCCTTTTTCCTCAAAGAAAATCATTTCTATTTCCAGCGCGTTTAGGGCTTCTTTTATCAATTCTTCTGTGAAATATTTTGGCTCGAGTATCGCCAACATTTCGGTTTTCATCGCCGTTTGAAATTGGGCGAAATTTTCCGCTGGACATTCACCACCGAAATAGATTTTCGCGCCATCTTTGAGCGTTCGATATCCAACCCACGCATTTGTAGAAACTCCGCTTTCAACCAAATTTTTCATAAATCGGCTATTCGGCAATCGTGCGATATTCGCAATCATATCTGCCGCAAAAGTGTCGTGTGTTTGCTCCGGTGTGCGCAACACATCGGGACCACGAAAATTGATAGAAACCATCACATTGTCAATTGATTGATGCACGATGAGCGATTGACTTTTCTCCAAAAACGGATGTTCTATCGGTGGGTTTTTATGCGGATTTTCGCCCTTTTCCCAATCACCGAAATACTGATTGACAAGATTTAGCGCATTTTCTCGCTCAAAATCGCCATGTAAAATCAACGCACAATTATTTGGGACATAAAATTTATCTTTGATGAATTGCATTTGCTCGACAGTTGCAGTTGCGATGACTTTGCGGTCGCCGATAGTGTTTTTTCGCACATAAAAATCGCCAAACATTGCCATATCCATTGCCTTCCAAAAATGCGAATATGGATTGGCTTCTTTGCGGTCATATTCTCCATTGACAACAGGTCGTTCGTTTTCAAGTTCCTTTGTTTGAAACATCGGATAACGAATCGCATTTGCCATAAATTCAAGCGTTTCACAAAAAAATTTGCTCTGCGCGGTTGAATAATATCGAACGGCTTCGGTTGAAGTTGTACCGTTCCAAACCAAGCCCAATTCGCGTGCGCGGTCGCGAAATTTTTCCTGCGAATCCAACACACGATTTGCCTTAAAAAACATATGTTCGTAGAGATGCGTCAATCCGTCAAATTTAGGCGTTTCCGTGTATGCACCATTTTGCGATGCGATGATGACGGTTGTTAGTGGAATGCCGTGGTCTTCGAGCAAAATCACCTCCAAGCCGTTTTCCAAAAACTCTGAATAAATACCGTCTTTTTCTATGATTCGTCGCGGTGTTTCTGGCAATTTTTGAGCCGATTGCTGATGAACGCAACTCAAAAATATCCCAAAAATGATAATCAAAAGTTTTTTCATTCTATTCCCTTTCTTACAAAATTGATTATTGCTAAAAATTCTTCTTCCGTTAAAATTTTCACTCCCAGTTTTTTTGCTTTTTCTGCTTTATTTCCGGCATTTTCGCCGATGACGACGAAATCCGTTTTTTTGCTCACAGAACCAGTTGCTTTTCCGCCACGCTCACGCACCATTTGTTTGGCTTGGTCGCGCGTAAATTGCTGCAACGCGCCGGTGAACACGAAAATTTTCCCCTCAAAAATCTGTGGGATTTCTGCTTTTTCTTCCGGTTTCCAGATGATACCAGCATTCAAACAAGCGTCCACAATTTGCACATTTGTTTGGTCAGCGAAAAAATCAATTATCGATTGAGCCACGATGTCGCCGATTTCAAAAATATCGATCAATTCTTCAAGTTTGGATGATTTTAGCGATTCAACATTTGGATATTTTTCGGATAAAATCCGCGCAGTGTGTTCGCCGATATTCCGAATGCCGAGCGCAAATAAAAATCGCCCGAAAGTCGTGTTTTTCGATTTTTCGATGGATTCGATGAGGTTTTTGGCTGAAAGTTCGCCTTGTCGGTCAAGATTTACAATGTCGATTTTTTTCAAATTAAACAAGTCTGCAACTGACGAAATTAACCCATTTTCCACAAGTTGCTCGACGATTTTTGGTCCGAGCCCATCAATATCCATCGCATTTTTGGAGGCAAAATGTTCGATTCTTCGTTTGATTTGTGCAGGACACTCTGCGTTGATGCAGCGCAAAACCGCATCATCTCCCTCGCGAATCGCGGCATGATTACAGATTGGACAATTTTGCGGAAGTTTGAATTTTTGCGAATTATTTTGGCGTTTTTCAAGCACAACTTTGACAACTTCTGGAATGACATCGCCGGCGCGTTGAACAAAAACCGTATCACCAACGCGAATGTCTTTTCGGTCGATTTCATCTTGATTGTGCAAAGTTGCTCGGCTGACGATAACACCACCAATTTCGACCGGCTCAAGTTCAGCGACTGGCGTGAGCGCGCCTGTCCGACCAATTTGTACGGAAATATTCAAAATTTTCGTCGTTGTTTGGATGGCTGGAAATTTCCCGGCAATCGCCCAGCGCGGCGACCGACTCCGAACGCCTAATTTTTGCCGCAAAAAATAATCATCTACTTTGATAACAATTCCATCTATTTCATAATCAAGTGAATCGCGGTTTTCTGTCCATTTTTCGTAAAATTTCATTACATCGCCGATTGAATCGACAAATTCAATCAGTGGACTCACGGCAAATCCCCATTTTGGCAACGCCTCGAGAAATGCTTGGTGCGAGCGAAATTCGACGCCATCAGAAATACCGACTTCGTAGCAAAAAATCGAAAGTGGACGAGATGCTGTGATTTTAGGGTCAAGTTGTCGCAATGAACCCGCCGCCGCATTGCGTGGATTGGCAAATGGCGAGTCGCCAACGCTGAGTTGTGACTCATTTAATTTTTGAAAATCGCCTTTTTTGATAAACACTTCGCCGCGAATCTCGAGCATTTTTGGCGCTGGAATTTCGGTTTCTCGCAGATGCAATGGGATTGAGCGAATCGTGCGTAAATTTTGCGTGATATCCTCGCCAACATTGCCATCGCCACGCGTTGCACCGCTGACAAATTGTCCGTTTTTGTAGAGTAAACTGACGGCAAGTCCGTCTAATTTTGGTTCACACGCATAGCGAATTTTTGCGTTTTCATCGGATAGTTTGCGGAAAATTTGTTGCTGAAAATCACGCAATTCTCCGCTGTTAAATGCATTCGAAAGGCTGAGCATTGGCATTTTGTGTTTGATTGTTTGAAATGCAGAAAGTGGCACAGCCCCAACTCGTTGAGTTGGGGAATTGGGTGAAATTAATTCAGGATATTTTGCTTCTAAATTTTGCAATTGGCGAAATAATTTGTCAAACTCGCTGTCGCTAATTATCGGATTATCCAGCACATAATAGCGATGATTATGCGCTTCGATTTCTGTGCGCAACTTTTTTATTTGTCCGATGATTTTTGCTTGATTCACAGTCTGTAATTTACGGAAAAATTTGTGGTCGAGAGAGAGATTTTCCTATTTTTCTGTGCGAAATCCCGCTAAATTTTGCGGATGAAAAATATAAAAATTACTTCGCTTCTGCCGGGATTGATTGACACTGACAACGAATTGTTTTCAATTTCCCGTGGCAGAAAGTTATCAGAATCTGAAAAAATCTCGATTCAGAACGGGATTATTCGCCCGATTTTTGTGATAAAAAAAGAAATTGGATATTTATTGATTTCTGGCCGAAGGCGATTTGAAGCGTGGAAAAAGTACAGAGGCACGGAAAAAATTCCTGTCTATCAAATTGGAAATGAAACGAGCCAGCACAAGATTCTCAAATTCATTGTGGATGATTTGCGAATTGAATCCGAACTTAATCCATTTGAAATTTCTGCTGTTTTCAATGTTGCGATGAAAATGCCAAATTTTGACAGGCAATATTGGTGGGAATTTTTACGGGTGAAATCGTCGGTGGAATGGTTTAAGAAAATTCAGCAGTTGGCGGAAATGCCTAATTTGATCCAGAATTTTCTGATTCAAAAAGTTGCACCGATAAAAAAATGTCTGCTGTTTACAAAATTGAATGATGATAACTTATCGCAAATTGAGCAAATAGTTTCTCTTTTCCCCGGGCTGAATGTGTTGTGTGAAATTGCAGAAATGCTATTCGAAATTGGTCAAAAGACGGATGTCAAGCAAATATCGGAAATTACTGCGATTCTTGAAACGGACTCCGAATCAAAGGAGAAAATCAAGCAAATTCGAGATGTTTTGCATACAATTCGGTATCCAATTTGGAGTAAAAATTTACAGAAAGTTGGAGATTTGGTCTCTTCTTTGGAAAATCAGGCAGAAATTCGCTGGGATAGGACGTTTGAAAAAAGCGGCGTGGAAATTTTGGCAAAGATTCAAAATCTGGATGATTGGGAAAACTGGCAAAATTTCTTCCTAAATCCGAACAATCGAGAAATCTTTAAAAAAATCGTAGAAAAAATGTAATGTTTTTGAAAATAAAAAAGGCGGAAACAAATCCGCCTTTTTTACTAAAATGGGTTAATTATTCTAATTTCTTCAATAGATTTTTAACTTCATCCGAATTACCTTTTCCCTGATCAAGCAACGATTTGTAAAGTGCCATTATGAGAGTTCTGCTGTCCGGTTCAATTTCCAGTGCTTTTTTTGCATAGGTTTCTACATTTTTCAAGTCTTCGAGTTTTTGATAGCAATTGACGAGCAGTTTGATGATTTCCAAATCATCAGGAATTTTTTCGTATGCTTTCTCGAACCAAGGCGTTGCGGCAGAAAAATCTTTCGCTTGATAATACATGATTCCGATGTTGTAAATCAAATCAAAATTGTCGGGATTCAGATTGAGTGCTTCCTGGAAAGTTTGTAGCGCCAAATCCTTTTTGTCAGTGTTGTAGTAGATATTCGCCATCTGCTGAGCGAGATCAGCATTTTGCGGATCAATTTTGCGTGCTTTTTGGATGATATCCAGCGCGGCATCATAATTTTCTTCGTTGAGATAAATGCCAGAAAGAGATTTGTAATTCACTTCGTCCTGTGGATCCATATCAATTGCCTTCTGAAAATATATTTTTGCATTCTCAATATCTTCTGACAAAAGGTAACATGTTGCGAGAATTCCATAAGTTAGTATTTCGGTGGGATCAATGGTAAGTGCGATGTTGAATACTTTAATTGCTAAATTCAAAGTTTCTTGCGGTTTTTCTTCGCTGCCCACAAATTCATTGTAAGCGTTTGCACCTTTGTTGTAGATGTTTTGCCATTCTGTGTGACGAATCCCCGTAATTGTCTTTTCAAAACGATTGTCTATCGCCAAAGAGCGATTAAACATCACGTTCATCTGTTCCCATTTTTTCTGGTCTTTGTAAACATGCGCGCCGAGCATAAACGGTACTTCGGAATTTGTTGGCTCTGTTTCCAGAGCTTTCAGAAACCACTCTTCTGCTTGGTCAAGATCTCGTTGCCCAAGATAAACTTTTGCGGATGTAAATTCCGGACTGTTGCAGCCGGAAAGAAACAAAACAACGGCAAGAGTCGCGATAAATATTTTCCATAATTTCATTGATAGTTCTCCTTATTTAACCAATTTTCTGATGGGTAAATTTACAGTGATTCTGAAATGCGGACAAACAGGACTTTTTAAAAAATTCGATTTACTCTCCGATGTATGGAATTTGCATCCAAGCCCACTAGTTTTTTCAATCCGAACTGTTCCACACAAAAAGATGCCAAACTGCTGCCGTATTTCATTGCTGTGTAAATGGATTCAAAATCAAATTGTGATGTTGCCGCCAAAAAGCCCATCATTCCACCGGCAAATGTATCACCAGCGCCTGTTGGATCAACTACTTCATTTACTGGAAATGCTGATATTTTGCGTTCTTGATGGTTATCGAATAACAATGCACCGTCTGGTCCTAGTTTGATTATAACAAATTCAGGACCTTTTTCCAGCAGGATATTTGCCGCTTTTCTCAAATTTGTTTCGTTTGTCCACTGTTCCGCTTCCTCATCGTTGATGATCAACAGATGGATTTTTTTAGTCAATTTTTCTAAATTATCTCGCGCAGTTTCAATCCAAAGATTCATCGTGTCTGTTGCGATAAACTTAGGATTCACGATTTGGTTGATTGTGTGTAACTGCAACGCTGGATGGATATTTGCCAAAAGTATGGCTTCGATTTTTTGATGGCTCGGCAATAAGGACGGCAAAAAATGTTCAAATACATTCAGTTCGGTGGTGATTGTATCTCGTTCTTTGAAATCGTTTTTATATTTTCCATGCCAGAAAAATGTTTTTCCTGACTGGCTTTGCAATCCGGAAAGATCAATTTGGTGTGTTTCAAAGATTTGTTTTTCTGTAAAATCTTCGCCGATGATTCCGATCAAAGATGGTTTGCAAAAATACGAAGCTGCAATGCTTGCATAACTTGCCGAGCCGCCGACTTGCCGTTTGGAAATTCCGTTTGGCGTTTCTACGGTATCGTATGCGACACTTCCAGTGACTAATAGCGGATTTTTTACTGTTTTCATAGCCGCAAGATTAATCATATTTTGTGATAATATCCAATTGGTAAACCTGAAAAAAAGATTTATCTTATGAGCAACGTAGCGAGTGGTTTTATGGAGAATTTAAATTAAACAGATGCACAAATTAAC
>JADHUZ010000034.1 GCA_016784265.1 Fidelibacterota bacterium | reverse complement strand
CATTGGAAAAAATCCGTGATTACATTCACCATAATTCCGCAAAATGGCGAGAGGATGAATATTACCGGCACATGTAAAACAAATAGTAATGGTAGCACGGCGCAGAAAAATTGTAGGGGCGACGCGTGCGTCGCCCCAATGCGTGCACAACGAACCGTTTGTAGGGGCATGGCGCGCAAAAATATTTGTACTGGCACGATGCGGAAAAATAGTACGGGCACGGCGCGCCGTGCCCGTACGGGAAACGAATGAATTATCTTGATTATATTGTAATTGCATCATATTTTTTGTTCGTCATTGGAATTGGCGTTCGTTTCACTAAAAAAGCGGGTAAAAATTTAGATGAATATTTTCTTTCCGGGCGCGAATTGCCGTGGTGGCTTGCCGGAGTTTCGATGGTTGCTACTACATTTGCGGCAGATACTCCGCTTGCGGTAACGGGAATTATTGCCACAAGTGGAATTGCGGGAAATTGGCTCTGGTGGAATTTTTTGCTTTCGGGAATGTTTACGGTTTTCTTTTTTGCACATCTTTGGCGACGAGCCGGCGTGATGACCGATGTGGAATTCGCCGAAATCCGATATTCAGGTACGCCAGCGAAAATTTTGCGTGGATTTCGCGCGCTGTATTTGGCGATTCCAATCAATGTTGTGATTATGGGCTGGGTTACAGTTGGCATGGCAAAAGTGGTGAATATCGCATTTGGCTGGGATCAATGGCAAACGCTGATTTTGCTTTATGGAATCACGGCACTTTATATTTTACTTTCGGGAATGTGGGGCGTTGTGCTAACGGATTTTATCCAATTTTTTATTGCGATGGCTGGTTCGGTTGTGCTGGCAGTTTTTGCAGTCAAAGAAGTGGGTGGGATTGCTGGATTGAAATCTGGACTCATCGAGCAATTTGGTGAAAATCATCACTTGCTGGATATGTCACCGTTTTCACCGAAACTTGCGATTGCAACTGTGCTTGTTTGGATTGGAATGCAATGGTGGGCTTCGTGGTATCCCGGTGCTGAACCCGGCGGAGGTGGATACATCGCACAGCGAATGTTTTCGGCGAAAAATGAAAAACATTCCGTTTTAGCGACACTTTTTTTCAATGTGGCACATTATGCACTTCGTCCGTGGCCCTGGATTTTGGTTGGACTTGCATCGCTTGTTGTTTTCCCCGGTTTGGATGATTCTGAACTCGGCTACCCGAAAATGATGGTTTCGCTCTTGCCAAATGGCTTACTTGGACTTCTCACAGTAGCATTTTTAGCCGCTTTTATGTCCACGATTTCCACGCATTTGAATTGGGGCGCTTCCTACATTGTGAACGATTTCTACAAGCGATTTCTCAAACCCAAAGAAACGGATGCGCACTATGTTTTTGTTTCACGAATTGCGATTATTTTTTTGATGGGATTGGCGATTGGCGTTTCTTATGTTTTTGAATCTGTGAAAGGCGGATGGGAATTTTTACTCGCAGTTGGCGCGGGAACTGGTCTGGTTTACATTTTGCGTTGGTATTGGTGGCGCATCAACGCATGGAGCGAAATTTCAGCGATGGTTGCGGCATTTCTCACAACCGTTGTGCTGAAAATTTTGGGGATTAGCGGATTTGCGCCCATCATGATTTGGACAACTTTCGTTACAACAATCGTGTGGACTTCGGTTACATTTTTGACCAAACCAGAGTCAAATGAAACGCTGTTTTCATTTGTAAATCGTGTGCGTCCGGGCGGTTTCGGATGGAGGAAATTTTCAACAACAAATCAATCTGAAAAACTTTTGGATAAATTTTGGATGTGGATTGCAGGGTGTGTTTCTGTGTATTCTTTTTTATTTGGAATAGGGAAAGTGATTTTCGGTGAACAAATTTTAGGATTCTCGCTGATTATTATCGGATTTATTTCTGGATTGTTCATAGTGTTTCGTTTCAAAAAATTGTGAAATAGCAACAATTGTGATATATTTATTTTATGTGGTAGTTAATTAATTGTATATTTTGGGAGTTGCGCTGGCTGACTATTATCAAATTGAGTATGGAAACGCTGATTTGCTAAAAAGGTTTTTCTTAAGAAAGGTGGTTGTTGCTCTGAAAGATGGGGTTTCAATTTTCTTTCTCCTTCGCCCTCTGTTTCTTCGGGAATGGAGGGTTTTCTTCATCAAAGACATTTGAGTAATATTTTTCTCTGAAATTTTGCCTTAATTTCAGTAAATTACGCGTTCTAAATTCAAAGAAATTTAATGGAAATAAGCGAGGAGAAACCAAAAATGAACCGGAAATTTTCAATTTTAACCGTAATTATGATTTTTTCACTATTTGTTTTGCAATGTGGAGGTGCTGAAAAATCCGAAACATCTGCGCATTCAGACAATGGAAATCATACGAAACAAGTGACGACAGACGATGTTTCTGCAGAACTCGGTGGTGCGGGATTTGAAGAAATCGCCGAAGATTTGGGTTACACGACTTACAATTTTACCGAAGAAGATTATTTTTTCTATGGTGACCCGCGGGCAGTGAAAGGCGGAACTCTGCGTTCCATTACGAGCCGATATCCAGCCACGCTTCGCACAGTTGGGCAAAATGCGAGTTATGTAGAAAATTCAACGATTGAGGGATTGTGCTACGAATCGCTGATTTCGACACATCCGCTGAATTTGGAATTCGTGCCTGTTTTGGCGACGCATTGGAAAATTTCTGATGATAAGATGAAATTTTGGTTTCGCATTGACCCGCGTGCACGGTTTTCCGATGGAATGCCGGTAACATCTGACGATGTCGTTGCAACTTGGGATTTGTTGATGGATGAGACAATTTTGGAGCCATCAAGTCAATTAGTTTACGGAAAATTTAGCCGTCCAGTCCCAGAAAGCAAATACATCGTCAGCGTCGAATGTGAGGAATTGAGTTGGCGGAATTTGCTCTATTTTGGTGGAATGTCCATTTTGCCAGCGCATATTTTGAATGATTTAGATGGCACGGCATATTTGGAAGAATATCAATGGAAAATGTTGCCGGGTTCGGGTCCATACATTATTTACACAAAAGACATCGTAAATCAAGAATCGTTTACTTTGACGCGCCGCACGGATTATTGGGGTGCAGACGACCCAACTAGCAAATACACATCGAATTTTGATAAAATCAAGTTCATCGTTGTGAAAGACAATACATCGCTAGAATTCGAGAAATTCAAAAATCACGAACAAGATTTTTACACCGTTTCCAAAGCGCGCGTTTGGGTGGAAGAATGCGATTTTGAAGCCATCGAAAAAGGCTGGATTCAAAAACATCGCTTGTTTTCCGAACGACCGGCTGGAACAAGTGGTTATGCGTTCAATATGAGAAAATGGCCCTTCGATGACCGTCGTTTGCGCTACGTGTTTGCCTATCTTTACAATCGCGAAAAAATGAACAAAGAAATGTATTACAGCGAATATTCGATGATGAATTCGCTCTATTCTGGCTCGGTGTATGAAAATCCAAACAACGAAAAAATCAAATACAATCCGAGAAAAGCAGTGAAATTGCTAAAAGAAGCGGGATACACGACTCGCAACGAAGAAGGTGTGCTTGTTCACGAGGAAACAGGAAAAGCACTTTCTTTTGATATTTCGATTGCAAAAGGATTGGCGTATATGGTTACTCCAGTGCAAGAAATGCTTAAAGAGTATGGAATTGAAATGAAAATCAAATT
Source organism: Fidelibacterota bacterium (assembly GCA_016784265.1). Taxonomy (GTDB): domain Bacteria; phylum Fidelibacterota; class BS150m-G59; order BS150m-G59; family BS150m-G59; genus BS150m-G59. The sequence continues at coordinate 5,264 of JADHUZ010000034.1, read as the reverse complement.
TGTGGATGGAAATTCTAATTGGAAAAATATGATGCAACGAAATTTCACGGTTTTTATGCAAAGCTTTAACGGATTGGTTTTCCCAAATCCTGAAACTTCACTTTCGTCCACATTGGCGGATTTGGATAACAACAATAATTTTGTTGGCTTCAAAAACGACCGCGTTGATGAACTTTTGGGCATTTACGACCGTGAATTTGATCAAGCAAAACGCGTTGAAATTATTCGCGAAATTGATGGTATTTATTCTGATATTCATCCTGCCGCTTGGGGTATTGCGCGAAATTATCAACGAATGCTTTGGTGGGATAAATTTGGACATCCCGAATATGTTGTATCTCGTTACGGCGGTGATTATCGCTCGATTTTTGCCAATTGGTGGATTGATCCGGAAAAAGAAGCACGATTGAAAAAAGCGATGAAAAATGGAGACAGTTTACCCGTTACAGAAGTTGACATCAAATTTTGGCCAGAATATCTTCGGAATGTTGAATGATGAAGGTTGAGGGTTGAAATGCAAAGGATGAATTTTGGTTGCAACTCATCATTGATACAAAATTATTGGAAGAAAGACTGGTTGTTCCTTGAAAAAGGAGGCAAACGAATTAACCAGTGTTTTTATTCAATCAAGAAAAACAGCACAAAAAAAGAAATCGGGAGAAAAATGAATAATTTCACAAAACATTTAACCAATAACGGTTCGTCGTTCAACTTTCGTCGTTCGATCTTCATCGTTCAACATCCATCGTTCGACATTCGACATTCATCATTCAACATTCAACATTCACTATGACGACCTATTTTTTACGCAGATTATTGTTGATAATCCCGACATTTTTGGGTTCGACAATTTTGGTTTTCACCATTCTGCAAATGGCACCGGGTGGACCGCTAGAACAGCAAATTCAACGATTGCAAATGGGTGCGGCATCGGAAGGCGAAGCCGCTGGTTCTTTCAGTGATATTATGAGTGGCGGTTCCCAAGTTTTGCCCGAAAAAGCACTCAAAGAACTGAAGCGATTTTATGGATTTGACAAACCGATTTATCAGCGATACTTTATGTGGCTTGGCGTTTGGCCTCGTTCCATTGCGCATCGTGATTTAGAATTTAGTCCATCCGATACAAAAATTGAAAAACGAGTGGGCAAAAATGCCGGAAAAATTCTACGAGTTGATATTTTGCGAGATGGTGAAAATCTAACTGTTTACGAAAAAGACGGCTCACCGAGCTTACTTTGGAAAGCGGACATCGAGGAGACAGACGAAGACGGCACTATGCACGGTGTCATTTATCAAACGGAATTTTCTGGCATTATGACCGGAAATTTGGGCAAATCCTATACCTATCAGCAAGATGTGGTAGAAGTGATGAAACCGCGTTTCAAAATTTCACTGTTTTTCGGGTTGATTGGGATGTTTTTGTCTTACATCGTCTGCATTCCACTTGGAATTCGCAAAGCGCTCAAGCACGGTTCGCCATTTGATTTTGTATCGAGTGTCGTTATTTTTGTAACTTATTCGATTCCCGGTTGGGCACTCGGTGGTGTATTTTTGGTGCTGTTCGGTGGTGGCTCATTTTGGGATGTTTTTCCACTCGGTGGATTTCGCTCACAAATGGAAGTTTGGGAAACTTTGTCGCTTTGGGGAAAAGTGGTTGACCAATTGCATCATGCTGTTCTACCGATTATCGCATGGTCAATTGCGAGTTTTACAACACTCACTGTTTTGATGAAAAACAGTTTGTTGGAACAACTTTCTCAAGATTACATTCGCACGGCATTTGCAAAAGGAATTAGTGAAAAACGCGTCGTTTGGTTGCACGCGATTCGCAATAGCGTGATTCCGCTTGCTTCGGGCATTGGACACATTATCGGCATTGTGTTTGCCGGCTCGTATTTGATAGAAAAAGTGTTCAATATCGATGGATTTGGTAGATTGGGTTTCCAAGCCGTGATGGACCGCGATTATCCGATTACACTGGCGTTTTTGGTAATTGGCGTTCTGATTCGTCTGTTTGGAAATATTCTTTCCGATATTGCACTTGCAACCGTTGACCCGAGGATTCGATTCAAATAAGTGATCTGGTGATAAAGAAAACGAGTGATTGGGTGAAAAAATTGGGGCGACCTTACGAAGATTTGTTGGTTTGGCAGGAAAGTATGGAAATGGTTACGATGATTTATACATTGGCTACCCAATTTCCGAATTCAGAAAGATTACAATTTATCTCAGAAGGAGATTTGCAAAATATGGTAGAAAAAACGAAAAAAATCAGTGCATTGCTCAATGGATTGATTCGGAAGATAAAAGGAGAGTTGAAATGAACTTGCAGAATTGTTTCATACAGGATCTACTTCATCACTTTATGACTTTTTCACTTAATTACTCGAAAGAATTATGAAAAAAAATCAAGATATTTCGCTATCGATTTACAAAAAACGATGGTTAAAATTCAAAACGATGAAGCGAGGTTATTACTCGTTTATCATCATTACAACGCTTTATTTGCTTTCGTGGCTTTTGCCAGTTTTGGTGAATAACAAAGCACTTATCGTCCAATATGAAGGCGATTATTATTTTCCTGCAATTCATGATTTTTCGCTGATTCCAGACCGCATTTTTTTGGGGGAGGAATTTGGGCAAGATGTGCCGGGAGAAGCCGATTATCGTTCGTTGCAAGCAGAATGGAGCGATGGAAACAGCGAAAATTGGATGTTAATGCCACCGTATCATTTTGGACCACTCGAAGGTGTTGGCTCGCGCGATAATGTGAAATGGGGATTACAAATGTATTCGCCTCCGTCATCGCAACATTGGCTTGGCACCGATGACACTGGGCGAGATGTATTTGCTCGGCTTGTGTATGCATTCAATATTTCCATCAGTTTTGCGCTAATTTTAGCATTGTTGAATTACACAATTGGCATCGCGATTGGTGGCGCAATGGGATATTTTGGTGGAAGATTTGATTTGTTTTTTCAGCGAATCATCGAAATTTGGTCGTCGTTGCCTATGCTATTTGTGATTATTATCATTGCATCAATCGTGCGTCCGACTTTCTTTTTATTGATTTTTATTTACACGATTGTAAATTGGATCGGGATGACTTACCTGATGCGTGCGGAATTTTATCGAGAAAAAGCCAAAGATTATGTTGCCGCCGCTCTATCGATGGGGCAGAGCAATGCCAAAGTAATTTTCAAGCATATTTTGCCAAATTCACTCGTGCCGGTGATTACTTATTTTCCATTTGCAATTGTCGGTTATATCGCCGCATTGGTGAGTTTGGATTATCTTGGTTTTGGATTGCCGCCGCCCATACCGAGTTGGGGACAGATGCTCGATGTTGGATTGCAAAATATCTCCAAATGGTGGATGGTATTTTCGCCAGTTGGAGCAGAATTTTTTACGCTGATGTTAGTTGTTTTTATCGGAGAAGGCGTGCGAGAAGCATTTGATCCAAAAGTTTATTCGAGGCTTCGGTAATTGGGGTTATTAAGTTGTAGGCAAGCGAGAGAAAGGAGAACTGAAAAAATTGGGAACTGAGCAACGCAGTAACTCAATAACTCAGTAACAAATTAATGAAGAAATTAGTCGAAATTAAAAATTTGAAAACCCATTTCAAAGTGGGAAGTCAATGGGCGACTGCTGTCCACGGCGTTGATTTTGATATTTACGAAGGTGAAACACTCGGAATTGTTGGTGAATCTGGCTCGGGAAAATCTGTCTCAGTTTTGTCGCTGATTCAATTGATTCCGAATCCGCCCGGCGAAGTGGCAGAAGGTGAATTTTATTTCAAAGGCGAGAAAATTTTCGATGGCAAGGAATTATCTGAAATCAAAAAAGTGCCAAAATATCGCTTTTTTCAAGGAATTTCTGATAATTTGCGAAAGGGGTTTGCATTTGCATTTTTTGTCGGTTGGCTATCTTTGCATATTGCTTTGGATATTTCCGGTGTTCTGTTTTTTCTCGCATCTATGATTTTAGATGGCATTGTAACGAGTTTTGTGTTTTTCAACTCACCATTCAAAAAAGCGTATGCGCGCTGGCGTGATGCGATGTATCGTCGAATGCGTGATTTGCGTGGTGACGAAATTGCGATGATTTTTCAGGAACCGATGACTTCATTGAATCCAGTTTACACGGTTGGATTTCAGATTATCGAATCACTAAAACCACTAAAATTTCGTGAAAATATAAAAAACGGAATTATCAATTTGGCGAGAAATCTAAAATCAACGCCGATGGCAACACGCATTAAAACGAGCCTGTTTTTTGCGTTTTTGGTGATGATTTTCACACAACTTGTCAATGGCTGGACTTTTGAAATTGTAACAATTCTGCTCTCGCTTTTGAAAGGTGCGGTGTTTCCTTCGATTGTTGCGCTGGTTGTAATTGGATTGGATAAATTGATTTCCAAAGAATATCGTGAAAGTTGGAACAAATTATTTGACGAAGGCGTGAAATTGCTCGATACAGTTGGAATTCCTTCTCCGCGGGAACGAATGGGTGATTATCCGCATCAATTTTCTGGCGGAATGCGTCAGCGTGCGATGATTGCAATGGCGCTCGCAAAAAATCCATCGTTGCTGATTGCCGACGAGCCGACGACGGCACTTGATGTAACTATTCAGGCACAAATTTTGGAATTGATGATTGAATTGAAAGAGAAAAAAACCGATGCCGCAGTCGTTTTGATTACGCACGATTTGGCGGTTGTTGCCGAAACCTGCGAACGCGTCATTGTGATGTATGGCGGCAGAATTCAGGAAGTTGCTTCGGCAGAAGAATTGTTTGAAAATCCACTTCATCCTTACACACATGGACTTCTAAAATCCATTCCGCGACCGGACAAAGAAACAAAAAAAGAGCGATTAGAAATTATCGATGGAATGGTGCCGAGCATTTTGGATATGCCAGTTGGCTGTAAATTTTGCACGCGCTGCGATGTGAAATTGGAAAAATGTGACACAGATGAACCATTGTTAATTGAAGTAAAAGATGGGCATTTTGTCCGTTGTCATGTGGTGGCAGAAAAATTGGAGGCAAAATAATGAGCGGAGAAAAATTAGTTGATGTAAAAGATTTGAGCGTTTATTTTCCGATTTTTGGAGGTGTTATTTCAAAGCGCGTTGCGACGGTTAAAGCGGTGGATGGCGTTTCATTTTCCATTGGGAAAAAAGAAACCGTCGGACTCGTTGGCGAATCGGGTTGTGGAAAAACAACAGTTGGTCGAGCGATGATTAATATTTTGCGTCATGTTG
>JADHUZ010000033.1 GCA_016784265.1 Fidelibacterota bacterium | reverse complement strand
CTGCTGCAACTTCTTTGGGCTCCTCAGCCACAACTTCTTCCGCTGGTTCAGGTGCTGGTTTTTCTTCCTTCACCTGTTCTTTGGAAGTTTCTGCACTTTCTGCTGCAACTTCTTTGGGCTCCTCAGCCACAACTTCTTCCACTGGTTTAGGTGCTGGTTTTTCTTCCTTCACCTGTTCTTCGGAAGTTTCTGCACTTTCTGCTGCAACTTCTTTGGGCTCCTCAGCCACAACTTCTTCCGCTGGTTCAGGTGCTGGTTTTTCTTCCTTCACCTGTTCTTTGGAAGTTTCTGCACTTTCTGCTGCAACTTCTTTGGGCTCCTCAACAACCGTTTCTTCCGCTGGCTCATCTGGCGTTTCTTCTTCCGCAACTGCCGCTGAAGTCGTGGCAAGAGATTTTTTCTTCTCGTGTGATTGTTTTTCTTTTTCGAGCCTTTTCTCTTGTTGCTCTTCCCATTTTTTCAATTCAATCTCTTTGATTTCCTCAGGAATTTCCTGCGTCTCCAAATTCCAGCGATGCAACCAACCGGTTTTTTTCAGCAGATTATGAACAGTATCAGTCGGTTTTGCACCACGATCCATCCAATAACGCACTCTCTCGCCATCAATTTGAATTGTTGCAGGCGAAGTAAGCGGATTGTAATAACCGAGTTTTTCGATATACGCACCATCCCGTTTTTTACGGGAATCAACCGCAACAATGCGATAAAACGGGATTTTTTTCCTTCCCATTCTCATTAATCGTATTTTAACCAAAGTATATTCTCCTTCTCTTGTTTTTTTAAATTTATCCGGGAAATGCGAAGAATTTACGCATATTTCCCTTTTTCTTACCAAAATCTTTCATCATTTTTTGCATCTGGAAAAATTGCTTTAAAACTTGATTGACTTTACTCAAATTTGTGCCACTTCCAGAAGCAATTCGTTTCCGGCGCGACCCATCAATTATCTGCGGATTACGTCGTTCTTTTTCAGTCATTGACTGAATAATTGCCTTAAAATAAACTAAATCTTTTTCATCCGGTGAAAATCCCTTTTTCATCAATTTCGCACCACCTGGAACCATTTGCAAAATCTCGTCCATCGATCCAATTTTTCGCATTTGTTCCATCTGTTCGAGCAAATCGTTCAAATCGAATGTTGCTTTTTTGAATTTTTTCTCGAGCTTTGCCGCTTGCTCAGTATCCATCGTTGTCTGCGCTTTTTCAACCAAAGAAACGATATCGCCCATTCCCAAAATTCTGCTCGCCATCCGATCTGCATGAAACGCTTCCAATGCGTCCAATTTTTCACCAGACGACAAAAATACAATCGGTTTCCCAGTAACTTTCGCGATAGAAAGCGCCGCACCTCCTCGCGCATCGCCATCCATTTTTGTTAAAACCAATCCGGTAAAATCAAGATTTTCCGCAAAAGTTTTGGCGGAATTCACAGCATCCTGACCCGTCATTCCATCTGCAACAAACAAAACCTGCTTCGGATGAAGCAATTCGTGAAGATCGGTGAGTTCCATCATCATCGGCTCATCAATATGCAACCGCCCCGCCGTATCAAAAATCACCACATCATTCTTGTTGCTTTCAGCAAAACTGATTCCCTCTTTTGCAGTTGCAATCACTTGATCTGTTTTTCCACGATAAAAATTAACACCGCAGGATTTGCACAGTGTTTCCAACTGATTTACCGCCGCAGGACGATAAAGATCGCATGCAACCGCCAACGGATTTTTCCCCTTACTTTTCAAATAACGCGCATATTTGGCAACAAATGTAGTTTTTCCAGAACCTTGCAATCCAACAATCATCACGGGAATCGGCGATTTCCCTTCAAGTTTGGATGGCTCGGCGGAACTACTCAGCAACCGCACCATCTCATCTTGGATGATCTTTACAATCTGCTGACCGGGTTTTACTCTTTTAATCGTCTCGAGACCCAGCGATTTTTCCCTGACTCCGGCGATAAATTCCCGAACAACTTTATAATTAACATCGGCTTCCAACAACGTCTGCCGCACTTCACGAAGGCTATCGGAAATATTCTTCTCCGATAATCTTCCATAGCCACCCAAACGCTGAAATATTCCACTAAACCGCTCTGATATCTGTGTAAACATCTATTTTGCCTTCAAATATAGCCTCGAAATTTAATGGTGAATTGTGAACATATCCAATGTTTTTATTTAAGAGTTTAAAGAGTTGTTTCGGTTATCCAAAAAATAAAACACATACAACACAGATAGAAAATTTATGTTTTTCATGCGGTTCGTGGTCATTAACTACAAATTTATTTCGCAATTGCAATCGTTACGCCCAAAACGCGATTTGCTCCAGCGGATAAGGCCACATTCGCACATTCTCCAATCGTAGATCCCGTTGTGAGCACATCATCAATCAGAAGCACGGTTTTATTCTGCAAAATTTCGGGTTTTACCACAACAAACGCTTCCGAGACATTTTTCATCCGTTCTCTCGCGGAAAGTTTGGTTTGCGTTTTCGTGTATCGCCTGCGCCGAATCGCATTGGGAACATGAGAAATGCTTGTTTGCTCGGCAATAAATTTCGCCAATAATTCGGATTGATTAAATCCTCGATCCCGTTTTTTTACTCGATGCAACGGCACTGGAACTATTAAATCAAATTCTGATGATTTTACCGCTTTCGTCATTACTCCTGCCAAAAACGGCGTGAGTTTTGTCCAACCTTCATATTTCCATTTGTGAATCACCGATTGCAAAACGGGATCAAAACGAAATGCGCAAAATATCTGCGACAAACCCGAATTTGTAAATAGTTTTTCTTGGGAAATTTCGCCGACAAATTCCAATTGATCCAAACATTTTTCGCAGAGCATTTCCGATTGCTCGACAAAAGTTTCGCAGTGCAAACAATGCTGAGGAAAAACAAAATCAAGCAAAAAATCAACAGAATTCAGCACTCAATTTCAAGTTTCAACGAGATTTTCCACAAGTTTTCCATGACTTTATATATAATATTCCAATATTGCAGGATTTTTTGAAAATCAAGAAGGAAATCCTTCTATCTTATTGTAATTATTAGAATTACAAACCACTATATTTTTTAAAATGGTGGGATTCGGGGGAAATCAACTTATCTTTCGGGGATTTTAAAAAGTTTTTAAGAAATGAAGAAAAATACAAAAATCCTCACTCACTCGCCATTCATCATTCAGCCTTCGTCCTCTGTTTCGCTTGCCAAACCGATTCCGCAGAAAGCGGATAGACACCAAGCAGATCGAAGACTTTTGTATCATCCGTGTAAATGCCATGTTCGGTCAGCCAGAGCATCATTTCAAGAAATTCCGATATGCCCGGACGAATCCATCTGGTCAAATAATATCCAAAATGGAGCAATATTTTCGGCAATTGAATCAAGCGGATTGAACGATTTGCAAAAGTCTCCATCAATTTTACAAGATCTTGATCGGTATAAGTTTGGTCGCTTCCGATAAAAAATGTACGATCGCGAGCAATTGGATTATTTATCGATTTTGTAACCAACTCCGCAATTGATTCCACGCTAATGTAGCTATTTTCCGACGGCAAATCGCCAAATCGAAAAAAGCGTCCTGTTTCGATTGCTTTTTTGCCAGAATATTTCCACCATGTTTCTGCAAAAATCGGCGGCTTGAAAATCGTATAATCCATCCCACTACGTCGCAGATGAATTTCCGTTTCTCCCTTGATGCGCCAAACTTTGACCGACGAATCCAGATTTGCGTTGCAAATGGAAATATAGATAAAATGCTTTATTTTTCCTCTGGCTCGATCCATAAACTTTCGCAGAGAATCGCCATCAATTTTTTGTGTGCCTTTTGGATGAAAAAAACCGTGAACCGATGCAATCACAATATCCTGATTTTTTAGCCATTTTTGATGCTCGTTTTCGTCGGCAAGATCGCCCGTGATCCAACGGATATTTTCAGTACTTGAACGTGCATTTCGGCTCAACACAGAAATCGAATGATCTGTTTGCGCCAACTTGGAAAGAATCGCTTTACCGAGCGTGCCGGTGCCGCCGAGCAGAAGAATGTTCATTCACAATCTTCAAAATTCGCATCGGAAATGTCATCCTTGCGGAAAGTTTGTTGCTGATTCCGCTTTTTGTGGTGGAGTTCCGGTCCACTTTTAGTAATTCGCACATTCGAAAAAAACAATCTGATCACGCGATAAAGAATTTTCACAACGAGAAAAATAATTACAATTTGAAGGAAACGAATCACAGCAGACTTTTTGCAGGATTATAAAATTTCGTGCCTGTAAAAGGTTTTCTGATGTTGTCCATCAAATCTTCCAAATCCTCCGAATTATTGACAAAATCAATATCCGTTACATTGACAATCATCAGCGGTGTTTCGTTGTATCGCATGAAAAACTGATTGTAAACCTGATTTAGCGATTCAATATATTCTCGGGAAATGGACACTTCAAATTTTCTTCCTCGATTTTTAATATTGCGCATCAATCTGCCTGTTTCCGCTTGCAGATAAATTACCAAATCCGGTTTCATCACTTGCGGCTCCAAATGTTTCGCAATCTGATCGTAGAGTGCCAGTTCTTTTTCGTTCAAGTTCAAATAGGCAAACAGGCGATCTTTTTGAAACATGTAATCAGTTGCAAGCAATTTATGAAACAAATCCACCTGAAGCAGTTCCTGTTGCTGTTTGAACCGAGATAGCAGAAAAAACAGCTGCGTCTGAAAGGCAAAGCGTCGAGGATCATCATAAAATTCTTCTAAAAATGGATTTCTATCAAATTCTTCCAGCACCAATCGAGCATGCAATCGCTCGGAAATGAGTTTGGCTAAACTTGTTTTTCCCACACCGATTGGACCTTCGATTGCGATGTAATATAGATTTTTCATTGCACTGTTTCCAGCATAACACATTTCTGTTCGTTAAAATTTATATTTCTGAGAAATTCCCCTGTTTGAGAATCTATGAAATTCGGTTCGATTTCGAGAATCGGCAAAATCACAAAAGCACGCTCCAATCGTTTTGGATGTGGAATAGTCAGTTTTTCGGAATCCATTCGCACACGATCCAAATAAATAATATCAACATCCAAAGTTCTCGGTGTGTTTTTCCGGCGGATTTTTGCTCTTCCGGAAGCAATTTCGACCCGCTGACAACAATCCAGCAAATCCACCGCATCGAGCGACGTTCGAATTTTAATCGCAACATTTAAAAATGCTGGACCTTCTGCATACATCGAAGGCGACTCGTAAACTCCAGATTCCGCTAAAATTTGAATATCTCGCTCACAACGAAAGAATTGAAGTCCGGTTTTGATATTTTCCAACCGATCTCCCAAATTCGAGCCCAAACTCAAAAATCCGGTCAAGGTGCAATTGGTTCCCGATTAATCTCGACTTCTACGCAATCCATGATTCCTTTGATTGGCAATTGATGCTTCCGTAATCGCAAGATATAGCCAAGATTTTGATGCAACTTTTGCAAATCGTCCACGATTGCCGTTCCAAGAGATTCGATTAACTTATATTGTTTTTCGACCGTGTGAAATCGTGCAATCTCGTAAATTTTTTGGTAATCATAGACAGATGTGAGTTTATCATCAACAGGATGAAAACCATCTGCGAGAAACACGGTAATATCTAGGCTATATTGCCCACCGAGCACTCTTTCTTCCTCCGACACACCGTGGTGTCCGTAGAAAACCATGTTTTTTAGTCTTAATTTATCCATTTTCCGACGCTGTCAAATTAGGTGAAATCGCGCTGAAATTCAAACAATAATATCATAAAAAAAGCCCTTGCCAATTCAGATATTTCAGCAAGGGCTTTTAATGTCATTTTTGACGAAAGACGATTACATCATTCCGCCCATTCCGCCCATATCAGGCATTGATGGAGCGGCGGCTGGTTGATCTTCTTTCTTTTCTACAATCACGGCTTCTGTTGTGAGCAATACGCTCGCGATACTCGCCGCATTTTCCAAAGCAATTCTCACAACTTTGGTTGGGTCAATGATTCCAGCGGCATACATATCCACATATTCTTCCGTTCTGGCATTAAAACCGAAGTCATCTTTGCCTTCCAGGACTTTCATCAGAACGATTGATGGCTCAACACCGGCATTTTGAGCAATCATCCGCATTGGTTCTTCCAACGCTCTGCGAATGATGCTAACACCGACATTTTGATCAGCCATATCCAATTTCAAACCATCTAAGGCAGAAACGCTACGCAGCAACGCAACACCGCCACCGGGAACAACTCCTTCCTCGACTGCCGCACGAGTCGCATGCAATGCATCTTCCACGCGTGCTTTTTTCTCTTTCATCTCAACTTCCGTCGCGGCACCCACATTCAGAACAGCTACGCCACCGGACAATTTTGCCAAACGCTCTTGCAGCTTTTCTTTATCGTAATCCGATGTAGATGTTTCGATTTGCGCTTTAATTTGATTTATGCGAGCCACGATTTGCTCTTTCTCGCCCTTGCCTTCGACGATAGTCGTATTGTCTTTATCAATAACGATTCGCTTTGCAGAGCCGAGATATTCCAGATTTGCATTTTCAAGTTTATAACCGCGATCTTCGCTGATAACCGTTCCACCGGTCAACACTGCAATATCTTCGAGCATTGCTTTTCTGCGATCGCCAAAACCTGGCGATTTTACAGCGGCAACTTTCAATGTACCACGCAGTTTATTGACAACGAGCGTTGCCAATGCTTCGCCTTCGACATCTTCGGCGATAATTAACAGTGGTTTTCCAGTCTGCGCTGACTTCTCCAACATTGGTAAAAGGTCTTTCATGTTAGAGATTTTTTTATCGTGAATCAAAAGCAATGCGTCTTCAAGATCAATCTCCATTGTTTCCGAATTTGTGATAAAATACGGCGAAAGATACCCACGGTCGAATTGCATTCCCTCAACGATATCTAATGTAGTTTCTGCCGACTTTGCCTCTTCGACAGTAATTACGCCATCTTTTCCGACTTTTTCCATCGCATCTGCGATTAAATCACCAATAATTCTGTCATTGTTTGCAGAAATCGAACCAACTTGCGCAATTTCCGTTTTACCCGGAAGATCTTTGCTTAACGCTTTCAAATTGTTCACAACATCTACAACGGCTTTATCAATGCCGCGTTTGATTTCCATCGGATTCGCACCGGCGGTAACATTTTTCAGCCCTTCGCTAATAATTGACTGCGCCAAAACAGTTGCCGTTGTCGTGCCATCGCCGGCAACATCGGAAGTCTTTGATGCGACTTCCCGAATCATCTGCGCACCGACATTTTCTATCGCCTCATCCAATTCGATTTCCTTAGCCACTGTAACACCATCTTTGGTAACAGTTGGTGCACCGAATTTTTTCTCGATTACAACATTCCGTCCTTTTGGACCCAATGTTACTTTAACTGCGTTCGCAAGCGTATCCACGCCATCTTTTAATTTTGAACGTGCTTGAACATCATATTCAATGATCTTTGCCATGAAATATTCTCCTTTATTTAAAAATTGCCATTATATCGTTTTCGCGCATGATTAAATAATCTTCACCATCCACGATAATTTCAGTTCCGGAATACTTTCCGTAAAGAACTTCGTCTCCAATTTTAACTTCCATCGTGACGATTTCGCCAGTGTCGGATGCCTTACCTTGCCCCACAGCAACGATAGTACCTCGTTGAGGTTTCTCTTTTGCAGTGTCCGGTAAAATAATCCCGCCAACTGATTTTTCCTCTGCCGCCGCTGGTTGAACAACAACTCGATCAGCCAGTGGAACTATGTTGAGTTTTTTTGCCATTTTTTCTTTTCCTCTTTTGATTTGTTAAACTTCGTAACTTGTCTTTAGACAAAAACCGTGCCAAAAAATAAAAATGGTTTCTGTGTCAGAAATTGTGAATTATTTTCAGTGAAACTAATTACTGGTCACTGAATTAAAAATCTTGTCTTGATTTAGTAATCCAAACAGGATTACCAACAATTTTTTGAATTTCTTCCGAAAGCGAAAGTGCAGATTCACGCTCAGCAAAATGCCCCACGCGAACACGATATAATCTTTCCTGTGTCTTCGTTTTAACGATTGGCTGCGTATAAACATCAATTCCAAAATCCGATAAGATTCCAGAAATTGAATCTGCCATTTCTGCGCTCTCCACTGCCGCAACTTGAATTGTAAAACCAGTATAAGATTCTTTTTCCAACACAACTGGTAACTTTTCAATTTGGTGCACTGTGTTGTTTCCCCTCGATTTACCTCGGCTCTTTGATTTCGTTCGCTGCTGTGTTTTTTTCTTCCTACCATTCGACGCTCTGGGTTTTTGCGGTTGTGTTTTAGCAATTTCGGTTTTATATTCATCCGCCGTGGCGATATTTTTCCCTTGCTCAAAATCGTGACGATTCGTCCACATATTATCAATATGATCCAGACTGACAAAGTCTTCTCTGCGCACGATTTTCACCCAATCCTCACTTTCAAAAACCATTTTTTTCTCGGCATTTTTGATAACGATGTTGATATGCCAATTCCCATCTTTTTTCAGCCGAACCTTCAACTCGGTCGGGCTAATAAATTCTTTTTCTTCAATATTTTCTACTAATCCGTTCAAGGAAAATTCCCAAATCGCAAATTTATCGGTTAAATCCATTTCCACCACATCAGCAGTAATGTGCAAAATATCACCAATCCTCGCAATCTTATTACCTGACTTGCTATCGCAAATTCCGGCGGTAAACTGAAACCACAAAAATATCGATAAAACGAATAATTTACTGAACATTTTCATTGAATGTCCACGATTTGCCATGTAAATTCTTTACGAATCAGTCGGTAAACTTGGGAAAGAACGCTTCCATCGACTGTGATTTGAACACTTACAATAGCGATATTGTGTGCGACCTCTTCGGAAACAATGTCATACACATTCGGTTGAATTGTGGAAAAACGCGGATCAGATTTGATTTGATTCCGCAATTCTTGATTTTCGAGATTTTTAAGATTGGGAAACGCCGCATCAAAATTGATAATCTGACGAATATCTGCCGTCTTCTCGATGGAATCTTCCGAAAGAATTTGAAAGAAT
>JADHUZ010000032.1 GCA_016784265.1 Fidelibacterota bacterium | reverse complement strand
ATGTCAGTTTTGGATTTTATTCCATCGTTTCCGATAGATCCCCAATCCAGCACATCGTAACGCGGTCGCACGCGTGCATGCCCGGAAATATCTATTGCCGAAAAAGCAACACCGACAGTTAGTAAAGTTAAAAGAATCATTGTGATTCTGTGTTTCATCGTTTCTTCTCCTCTTTTTTGTTTGATACGAAAAAAAATTCCTTGGTCATTTCTTCCTTGCCAAATATGTTTTTATATTTTTTTGTTCGTCGTTCATTTTGCCCAATCTGGCAGTTGCGCAAGGTCAATTTCAAAAACGACTTTTCCAATGACAAAAATTGCCGTTGTAATTATCAAAACGCCGATGAGATTTAGCCAAATTCCCACTCGCGCCATTTCGGGAATTTTGAGTCGATTTGTCCCGAAAATAATTGCATTCGGTGGTGTCGCCACTGGTAACATAAATGCGCAAGAACACGAAAGCGTCGCTGGAATCATCAGCATTAACGGATTGATTTTGATAGCAATCGCCAGTGCGCCGAGGATTGGAAGCAACATTTCCGCTGTGGCGGTATTCGACGTTAATTCCGTTAAAAAAGTTACAAATAGGCAAATCGCGGCAACAATCAAAATCGGATGCAACGAGCCGACACCAGTCAGTTTTTGTCCCAAAAATTCTGCGAGTCCCGATTCTTTAAATCCGCTTGCGAGTGCAAATCCACCGCCGAAAAGTAGCACAATATGCCATGGGATTTTCGCGGCTGTTTCCCAATCGAGAATGGTTTTTCCGTTTTTCGCTGGAATCAAAAACAGAACAATAGCAACGGCAATAGCCACTGTTCCATCGTTGAAATATTTTGGATTTTGAAAGAGTCGCGCCCAACCCGGAATCGTCAAATCTCCGATGTGAATATCTGCCCGCAAAAGCCAAAGCATCGCCAAACTTACAAACCCGATTAGCACAATTACTTCTTCTCGTGATATTTTATCCAAATTCTCGTATTGTTCGCGAAATGTGTTTTTCTGTAATTTGAGACTGTTTTTTGTGGGTTTAAAAATTTGCGAAAGAAAAAACCATAAAATCACCAGAAAAACAATGGAAATCGGAAACGCAAACGCAAACCACGAAGCAAACGAAATTTCTGGTGCATTTTCAAATAGAATGTTCAAAATTCGCGCAAACGAGAGATTTGGCGGCGTACCGACTAACGTTGCGATTCCGCCGATAGATGCGCTATATGCCACACCGAGAAAAATCCCGATAGAGTATTTTTTGATGTTTTCTGCGCCGGCAATTTTCTCAAATCGCGCGACGACAGCGAGCGCAATCGGCGCCATCATCATTGTTGTGGCGGTGTTGGAAATCCACATAGAAAGAAATGCGGTGGCAATCATAAATCCCGCTAAAATGGATTTTGGGCTATTTCCGGTGAGCATCAGAATTTTTAGAGCAATTCGTCGATGAAGATTCCATTTTTCCATCGCAAGGGCAACCAAAAACCCCCCGATAAAAAGCAAAATAATGTGGTTAAAATAAATCGTTGAAACGGTTTTTCCATTCATGATTCCAAAAACAGGAAACAAAACAACCGGCAAAAGCGCCGTTACCGCAAGCGGTGTTGCTTCGGTTATCCACCAAATCGCCATCCAGATTGCAATTCCCGCCATTTTACTAGTTGCAGGATTGAACGAATCTAACTCGAAAAACAGAATCACACCAAACCCAAATAGCGGTCCGGCAAGCAATCCCAAAATTCGCGCTGACAATATATTTTTAATCAAGATTTATTTATCTTTTGCACGGTGCGAAATTTAACAAAAATAATCAATAAAAGTTGACAGTTTAATCCTGTTTTTCCGTAAATTTCAGGCTCAGAAAATTACAAAATTTGACAGGTTTCGTCCATCAAAATAAAAATCACGTAGCAAAAGAAGGAACAAAAAATGACAAGAAAAATGGTAACAATCGACGGGAATGAAGCGGCTTCGTATATCGCACACAAGACGAACGAAGTTTGTGCGATTTATCCGATTACGCCATCCTCACCGATGGGTGAAAACGCAGATGCTTGGTCGGCGATTGGAATAAAAAACATTTGGGGCGCCGTGCCGGAAGTAATAGAAATGCAATCCGAAGGTGGCGCGGCTGGTGCTGTCCACGGTGCGTTGCAAACTGGTGCGTTGACGACAACATTCACGGCATCGCAAGGCTTGCTTTTGATGATTCCGAATATGTATAAAATTGCAGGCGAATTGACTTCGACGGCTTTTCATGTTTCGGCTAGAACACTTGCCACACATGCACTTTCGATTTTTGGCGATCATTCTGATGTAATGGCAACTCGCCAAACAGGATTTGCACTTCTTTCTTCCAACAGCGTTCAAGAAGTTATGGATTTAGCGTTAATCTCACAATCTGCAACGCTGAAAACCAGAATCCCATTTTTGCATTTTTTTGATGGCTTTCGCACCTCGCACGAAGTCGCAAAAATTGAACAACTAAACGACGATGACATTCGTGCGATGATTGACGATGATCTCGTTTTGGCACATCGCAAGCGCGGAATGAATCCAAACAATCCCGTTTTACGCGGAACAGCGCAAAATCCGGATGTCTTTTTTCAAGTACGCGAAACTGCAAATTCTTACTATGAAGCAACGCCGGAAATCGTTCAAGAAACAATGGATCAATTCGAAAAAATCGTTGGTAGGCAGTACAATTTGTTTGATTATGTTGGCTCTCCAAATGCCGAACGAATTGTGATTATTATGGGTTCCGGCGCAGATGCCGTGCACGAAACTGTGGAAGTTTTAAACCAATCGGACGAAAATATCGGGGTGCTCAAAGTGCGTTTGTATCGTCCGTTTTCGATGAAACATTTCATCGAAGCATTACCGAAAACGACGAAAAATATTGCCGTTCTGGATAGAACGAAAGAGCCCGGCGCAATCGGTGAGCCTCTGTATCAAGATGTTGTTACCGCGCTCAAAGAAGCACAAGAAACGGCAAATTTCCCATTTGAAACGATGCCTAAGGTTGTCGGCGGTCGTTATGGACTTTCCAGCAAAGAATTCACACCGGGAATGATTAAAGCCGTGTATGACAACTTGAAATCCGGCGAGCCGAGAAATCATTTCACAATTGGAATTAACGATGATTTGAACAAAATTTCGCTTGATTATGACGCAGAATTTTCGGTAAACGAAGAGAAGAATTTTCGCGGGATGTTTTATGGTCTTGGCGCAGATGGGACAGTCAGTGCGAATAAAAACTCGATTAAAATTATTGGCGAAGAAACGGAAAATTATGCGCAAGGTTATTTCGTGTACGATTCAAAAAAAGCCGGCAGTATGACGATTTCTCATTTGCGATTTGGAAAAGATCCGATTCAATCTACATATTTGATTCGGCATGCCAATTTTATCGCGTGTCATCAAGCGGAATTTATCAACACGGTTGATGTGCTAAAATCGGCTGTGCCGGGTGGAACATTTTTACTAAACAGTCCGCATCCGGCAGATGAGATTTGGGACACTTTGCCGCGCAATGTTCAGAAACAGATTCTGGACAACAAACTGAAATTTTATGTGATTGATGCGCTGAAAGTAGCGAAGGAAACTGGAATGGGAGCACGAATCAACACGATTATGCAGACTTGTTTTTTCGCGATTTCCGGGATTTTACCGAAAGATGAAGCAATTGCAAAAATCAAAAATATGATTGAAAAAACTTATGGCGCAAAAGGCGAAGAGGTTGTAGCAAAAAATTACAACGCCGTGGATCAGACAATCGCAAATTTGCATCAGGTTGAAGTGCCGGAAACTCTGACGGGCGCGGAAAAAACAATTTCGATTGTGCCTGATTCTGCACCTGATTTTGTAAAAAATGTAACCGCGCCAATGATGACAGGACAAGGCGACGATTTGCCGGTGAGCGCATTTCCAAACGATGGCACCTGGCCAACTGCGACGACGAAATGGGAAAAACGCAATATCGCGGATGCAATTCCAGTTTGGGAAACAGACCTCTGTATCCAATGTAACAAATGTGCGATGGCTTGTCCACACGCTGTTATTCGCCCAAAAATTTATGACAAAGCATTGCTCGACGATGCCCCCGAAACTTTCAAATGGATGAAAGCAAAAGGCAAAGAGTGGGACGAAAATGAGGTCTATTCGCTTCAAGTTGCACCGGAAGATTGTACTGGTTGCGAAATTTGCGTGGAAATCTGTCCTGTGGCTGACAAACAAAACCCGGAACGCCGCGCAATTAACATGAAACCGCAACGCCCAATCCGTGATGCCGAAGCGAAAAATTGGGATTTCTTTTTGAATTTGCCAGAAGTTGCACGCGATCGAGTAAAACACAATACCGTTAAAGGCTCACAGATTCTCGAGCCGTTGTTTGAATTTTCTGGTGCTTGTGCTGGATGCGGCGAAACACCATACATCAAACTGGCAACACAATTATTCGGAGACCGGATGATTATCGCAAATGCAACAGGTTGTTCTTCGATTTATGGCGGAAATTTGCCGACAGCACCATGGCAGAAAAATGCCGATGGGCGAGGTCCAACTTGGTCAAATTCGCTGTTTGAAGATAATGCCGAATTTGGTTTAGGTTTTCGATTGACAATTGATAAACACAAGGATTATGCCAACGGTTTGCTCTTGGAACTCCGCGAAAAAATCGGAGCAGATCTTGTGGACGCGATTGTGAATGCAGATCAAACAACAGAACCCGGAATTTTTGCCCAACGCGAGCGCGTTGCAAAATTGAATGAAATTTTGGTAAAAATTGATTCGGCACGTGCAAAACAACTGCTGTCCATTTCCGATAATCTTGTAAAAAAATCGGTTTGGATTGTCGGTGGCGATGGATGGGCGTATGATATCGGTTTTGGTGGACTCGATCATGTAATGGGCTCCGGCCGTGATGTCAATGTGCTGGTTTTGGACACGGAAGTCTATTCCAACACAGGCGGACAAGCATCCAAAGCGACACAACTCGGAGCGATTGCAAAATTCGCATCATCAGGAAAGGGAATTGGGAAAAAGAAACTTGGACTCGAAATGATGAGTTTTGGCGATGTTTATGTGGCAAAAATTGCAATGGGCGCAAACGATGCTCAAACAGTAAAAGCCTTTTTGGAAGCCGAAGCGCATCCGGGACCTTCGATTATTTTGGCGTACAGCCATTGTATCGAGCACGGAATTGATATGGCAAAAGGGATGCAGCAGCAAAAAGTTGCAGTGGAAAGTGGTTACTGGCCATTGTATCGTTATAATCCTGCACGTGCGTTGGCTGGCAAAAATCCATTGCAATTAGATTCCAAAAAGCCGAAATCTAATATCGAGGACTTTATGTATAGCGAGAATCGTTTCAAGCGCCTGCTGAAAATTGATCCTGAGCGTGCGAAACTATTGCTCGAACGCGCTGACAAAGAAGCGAAAGAAAATTACAATTATTTTCGTGGATTGGCGAATATCGAGGTGCATGAAAAATCCGATTCATAAAGATTTGGTTTAATCTGCAAAAGAAAAGCCCGAGAAGATTTCTCGGGCTTTTTTGTAACAATTTTAGGTTGTATTAATTTTCGAGCTTGAAGTTGATAGTGATTGCCATTTTCACTTTAACCGGACGGTCACGTTGCATGGCTGGCTTGAATTTAGTTTTCTTGATTGCCGTCATAGCCGCTTCGTTCAATCCCGTATTGGGGATACCTTGCCCCTCGTCAACCCACACATCAAGCACTTTTCCTGTTTCGTCTAAAATGAAATTGACAGGAACTTTCCCCTCAATCCCGGCTTCCTGCGCAATTTCAGGATATTTCACATTTTTCATAATTGCGGCATAACCACCGACAGGCTCCGGCGGTTCGTCATAAGGATAAAATTTGTATCGCTCGTTGGAATCGGGTGCAGGCGGCGGCTCTTCCCATTCTACAAAATCTTCGAACTCGGTTTCCTCAATTGTAACATCTTCGGCAAAATCCTCATTTTCCGATTCTATTGGAATAGAAGGTCGCGGTGGTGCTGGTGGTTTTTCATATTGCTCGGTTTCCGGAATATCAATTTGCTCGATTTCAAATTCAAATTTTTCTGTATCAATTTTTTCCGTGCGAAATCGAGGATAAGCCATCGCAATAATCGTCAACAAAACCAGTACAACAATCGCAGATATTTCCGTAACAATTCGATATCTCGAGCGCAAACTGATAGCAGGATTTTTACGAAATGCCATAATTATCCAATCGTTTTTGTAGAATAGTTAATTTTCAATGCATCTGCCTTCCTCATCTCCTGATGGAGGCTGTTAACGGTTTCCATCTTCAGCCCTTTGTCCATTTTCATAGAGACAATCAGCTGCGGATCGGCGGCTCTTATTCCCCACATCACTGTGCGAACATCATCAATTTTGTATGTCTTGTCATTAATGCAAATTGTACCCAAACGATCGACCCAAACATGGGTTACATGGCGCTTTGTGTCCAATTTTTTTATTGCATCTTTGTGAGCACTCGGGAGCAAAACAGGCAAACCATCGAATTCTTTCATCACGGTTGTAACCATAAAAAAAATCAATAACATAAAAATTATATCCGGCATAGAAGATGTCGGGATTTCTGTTTTGACCTTAGTTTTTCTGCTAAATTTCATGATTACTGATTCGCTATTGAAATTCGTGTGGCGTTCGCCAATTTCAGTTGATCTACGACCTTTAAATACGTTTCGTAGGATGTTTGTGGCGCTGTTTTTAATGATACAATCAACTTGTCGTTTGCTGTGATTTTTTGTTTAATCAGCGGCTTAATAGCAGATACATCGACGATTTCCTTATCAATCATCACCTTATTTTGCGCGTTAATCAAAATGTTTGTGATATTCTTTTTGGAAACCTCCGTCTCTTGCCCTTCGGCAGGCAAAACAATTCCCAGCCCTTTATCCATATCAATAGTTGTCGTAACCAAGAAAAACACGAGCAGTAAAAATGCAATATCCGCCATAGAAGAAGTCGGGATTTCGCCAACATGCTTTTTTCGATTTTCAACGAGCATATCTGTTTAGTTCCCTAATTTCCCTTGAATTTCCAACTGCGTCAATTTATCCATCAAATCCACAGAACTGCTTTCCATGTGCAAGATTAGTTTGTCAATAATCCAAGCAAATGTATTTTGTGCGATCTGAATAATCATTGCCACAACCAAACCAAACAATGTCGTCAACAGCGCCATAGAAATACCGCCTGCGACGATTGCCGGCGAAATGTCGTTTGCCGCGGCAATATCCTGAAAAGCAATAACCATTCCCCAAACCGTTCCTGTAAAACCGAGCAACGGCGCTATTGTAGAAACGGTAGTGAGCCAAGTCATGTTTTTTTCGAGAAAAGCCATCGCAATTTGCCCCGCAGATTGTATGGATTTTTCTACCGCTGACAATCCCTCCGGATATCGGGAAAGACCTGCGTGAAAAATTTCGGCAACGGGTCCCGGCGTATTTTCACAAACTTCAACAGCAGATTGGACTCCATTGTTTTCCAAACTCTCATTGACAGAGTGCAAAAATTTCCGCGTTACTGTTAGTGCTTTGGTAAGCGTATAAAACCGCTCTATCACTATGACTAACCCGAAAATGAAAATGACGAGGATTGGGTGCATAAAAGCACCGCCCTGGTGATATAATTCAACCATTATTGTCTATCTCCTTTAGATACTATGTTAAAATAGGCTTTCAAAAACACGTGTTTCCCACAAAATTTAGGTGCGTAATTTTATGTTAATTTTCAATTCTATACAACGAAAATATGTGTTAAAATCAAAATTTCAACTCTTTCGTTCTCGGAAACACCGCAATTGCTTCCTGAATTTGGTTGTCAATTGTCGCTCGCACCTTATACCCTGCTGATTTTCCCATCTGGGGGAATAGCGTGTTTGCTATTTCTGCTTTGATTTGATTTCGCAAATATTCGGAATCCCTTTCAAATTCATCCGCGTCAATCAAAATGTCAGTCTTATCCGTCACATAATTTTTGAACTGTTCTAACTGCGCATCCGAAATCGTAAATTGCGTGAAAAACATTGTAGAATCCACATTTTTCAAATCTGAAGAAATATCAAACGCATAATTAAAAATAAGACGCTTGCTGTGGCTTCGTATTTTGACGGTTGTTCGTTGCAATTTATCAGCAAGCGGTAAAATCACATCTGGCGTAATTCCGCCGCCGCCGTAAACAGTTCTTCCAGATTTTGTCTGGTAGCGAGGGCGATTCTTCAAATTTTCCGTTAAAAGAGAATCGCGATTTTCATTCCCAAAACTTGCATAATAATCAGGCACACCATTTTCGTATGGCCTTTGAATCAGCCTTCCGCTCGGAGTGTAGTAGCGTGCTACCGTTAGGCGTAGAAATCCACCGTCAGACAATGAAATTTGACGCTGCACCAACCCTTTGCCAAACGTTGTTTCGCCCACGACCAAGGCTCGATCCAAATCCTGCAAGGCGCCCGAGACAATTTCGCTTGCGCTCGCAGAAGCGCGATTCACGAGCACAACCAGAGGAATTTGATATGGCTCCTGAAAGTTTCGCGATTTATACACTTCATCAACCGAACCGTCTTTCACCCTCGTATAAACAATGGTATCTCCGCCGGCGATAAACAGATCGGTGACCCGCCACGCTTGATCGAGCAATCCGCCACCATTATTCCGAAGATCAAGTATCAATCGGTGCATGCCTTTTTTATGTAATTTCTGGACAGCATGATTAATCTCGTCAGTTGTAGTTTTCGCGAAACGAGTTGCATAGATATATCCAGTTGAATCATCAAGCATAAATGCCGCAAGGACACTATAAATTGGGATTTCATCCCTAACAATTTTAAAGTGCAACAAATCTTCTTCTTCGGATCTCGCAATAGAAACATTTACCGTGGAACCTCTGGGTCCTCGCAATTTTTCAAAAACCTCTTCCTGAGTAATCTGATAGGCGGATTTTCCTTCAATTTCTATAATTCTATCGCCAGACATAATTCCAAGTTTGTCCGAAGGAGAGCCTGCAATCGGC
Organism: Fidelibacterota bacterium; assembly: GCA_016784265.1. Lineage (GTDB taxonomy): Bacteria > Fidelibacterota > BS150m-G59 > BS150m-G59 > BS150m-G59 > BS150m-G59. The sequence goes on along the minus strand of JADHUZ010000032.1, from coordinate 99 downwards.
GTGATGACTGTAATGTAACCATCGAGAATATCAAATTCTATCCCTATGCCATCAAATTTGGCATCGAATTGTTCGTTGATTTTTTTCACCGACTCGGCA
>JADHUZ010000031.1 GCA_016784265.1 Fidelibacterota bacterium | reverse complement strand
GATAGCAACCTTGTATGCTTTCATTACACTATCATACCCACCAAATGCCGCAACCATCATGAGCAAAGTGGATTTCGGTTGATGAAAATTCGTCAGCATCATATCCACCAAATTATACTTGTATGGCGGGTAGATAAATTTATCTGTCCACGCGTCACGCGGGGCTATCATCGTCATGTTCATTGCAGCAGATTCTACCGCGCGAACTGTCGAAGTACCAACTGCAAGCAGTTTGCCGCCCTTTGCCTTAAGTTTATTGATTTTTTGCGCGATTTCATAAGAAATGTGATAATACTCCGAATCCATTTGGTGTCGATGTAATTCCTCCACGGCAACCTCTCGAAATGTTCCCAATCCAATATGCAACGTAATCTGAAACAGGGTTGTCCCTTTTTCTTTTATTTTATCCAAAACAGGTTGTGTGAAGTGCAATCCTGCCGTTGGCGCTGCCACAGAGCCTATATTTTGCGCATACACCGTTTGATAGCGTTTTTTGTCGGAAGGAACAGGCTCTCTTTTAATGTAGCTCGGAAGCGGAGCAATTCCATGCTTGGCAATTAAATCATATATATTATTCTGTTGTTTAAACGAAAATCTCACTACGCGACCGCCAGAAATCGTATTGTCCATAACATCACAAGAAAACCCAGGCGCAATGTCCAATTTGTTTCCAATGCGCACTTTTCTTGCTGGTTTTACCAGTGCTTCCCAGAGATTTTCCGTCAATTGACGCAAAAGAAACAGCTCAACTCGGGCATCGCCTTGCTCTTTCATTGCAAATAGTCGAGCTGCAAATACTTTTGTGTCATTGAATATTGCATAATCTTTTGGTCCGATATAATTGACAATGCTTGGGAATTTTTTGTGTTCAATTTCTCCTGTCTCCCTGTGCAACACCATAAGTTTTGCCTGTTCTCGCCGCTTTGCCGGTTCTTGGGCAATTAATTTTGCCGGCAATTTGTAGTCAAAGTCCGAAAGGCGATATTTTATCGGTTTATCAGGTTGATATAGTAACATTATTTTCTCCATTTTAATTTTGTTTGTTCGTTGTCAGAAGACGGCGCAATATCAAAATATTGATATGCTTTTTGAGTCGCCTGCCGCCCTCTGGACGTTCTGTGAATAAATCCCTGTTGAATTAAAAACGGCTCATACACCTCCTCAATTGTATCGCTTTCTTCTCCAACTGCCACTGCCAGAGATTTTAGCCCAACAGGACCTCCATTAAATTTTGAAAGAATCGCCTTCAAAATTTTTTGATCCATAGAATCCAAGCCTGTTTCATCCACACCTAAACGCTTTAACCCTTGTTTCGCTATTCTTTTCGTAACAACACCGTCGCCATCTATCTGCGCATGGTCTCGAACCCTGCGAAGAAGTCGATTCGCAACTCTCGGGGTTCCGCGACTGCGACGACTGATTTCCATCGCGCCATCAACTTCAACTTCAATATCCAAAATTCCGGAAGATCTTTGAACGATCTGTAACAATTCTTCTGGCTGATAATAATCAAGGTGAAGCACCACGCCAAACCGTTCGCGCATCGGAGAAGTCAACAGCCCAGCTCGAGTTGTGGCGCCGACCAGCGTAAAAGGCTCTAAATTTAATCGAACGCTACGCGCGCTCGGACCTTTGTCCAGCATAATATCAATTTTAAAATCTTCCATCGCAGAATACAGATATTCTTCAACAATATGGTTCAAGCGGTGAATTTCATCAATAAACAAGACATCTCCCCTTTGCAAGTTGGTCAGCACACCCGCCAAATCACCCGCCCTGTCTAAAACAGGCCCGCTTGTGATATGAATTCCGCTTTCCATTTCTTGAGCTACGATATGAGCCAGCGTAGTTTTTCCAAGCCCGGGAGGCCCGAACAATAAAACATGATCTAGGGCATCGCCTCGCTGTTTTGCCGCTTGGATATACACTTTCAGGTTTTCAACGAGCACGTTTTGCCCGATGAAAGCATCAAAACTTTTAGGCCTTAAAGGCATATCCATTTCCTTCTCGTCACGAAGCGGAGTCGGGCTTGCAATGCTGTTTTTTCTTTGATTTAATTGATCGTCTGTTGTTTTATTCACTGGCTGTTTTTTTGAGAAAATCTTCCCCCATGAAATTATTTAATATCTCTGTTGAATCTTGTTACGATACAAGCCTGCAAATTTACTAAATTTTCGCTCAAGATTCAAGAATTTTCTTTATTATCTGCTTTGATTTGTGCTAACTTACGCGCACTGTAGAATCAATTTTAAATACAAAAAGGAGTCGAATCAATGCAAAAAACAAACGGACAAAAGCAAGATCTTGCTGGTCCAGGAATTAGCACTTATGAAAAAGTCGCAAAAGTTCTGCCTAAAAACTATGAATCCGCGCTCACGCACAAAGAAACGCAGAAGGCGCTTTTTGCGATAAAACACTACATCGAAGAAAATCTCGGAAAAGAGTTAAATTTGATGATGGTAACCGTTCCACTAATCGTAGATAAACACAGCGGAATGAATGACTATTTGGATCGAGACGGTTCTCGAACGCCTGTGGATTTTCCTGCGGGTTTGGGTTTGGAAAAAAGAATCGAAACGCAAGTTGTCCAAGCCGCAACAAAATGGAAACGCTGGGCGTTGAAACAATTTGATTGCGAAATCGGCGAGGGAATTAATACCGATATGCGCGCTGTGCGAAAAGATTATTTTCTCGATCACGATCATAGTTCTTACGTGGATCAATGGGATTGGGAGCGCGTCATCACAGAAGCCGACAGAAATTTGGATTTTCTTACGGAAGTCGTCAAAAAAATATGGAAAGTGCTCAAGGGCGCGGAAAATTTGGCGATAGAAATGTATCCGCAACTGGGAAAATATCCAGCATTACCGGAAGAATTAGTGTTTATTCACGCCGAAGAAATTTTGGAAATGTATCCGGATTTGCCGAGAAAACAGCGCGAAACGGCAATCTTACAAAAATATCCTGCCGTTTTCATTTATGGAATTGGACATGTTTTAGACGATGGCTATCCACACGAAATGCGCGCCGCCGACTATGACGATTGGGTTTCGCCGTCTGTCGTGAAAAACGGAAAACAAATGTACGGATTGAATGGCGACATTTTGGTCTGGAATCATGTTACGCAGCGCCGACACGAGTTAACTTCCATGGGAGTCCGTGTGAACAAAGAAACGTTGAAAGCACAATTGGAGCTGTCCGATCAATTGGATTTTTTGGACATGCCGTATCACAAAGCGATTTTAAATGATGAAATTCCGCTCAGCGTCGGTGGTGGAATTGGCCAATCGCGTGTTTATCAATTGCTTTTGAAAAAGGCGCACATCGGCGAGGTTAGTGTAACAATCTGGCCTCAACAGCTCAAAGATATTTGCGAAGAGAAAAACATCTTTGTGTTAGAATAAATTTGTGTTGTGCGTTAAATTGAAAAGGCGGCGTTAACTTGTCGCCTTTTTTATTTATCTGCTTTGGCGAAACAAATTAAAATCCCGACTTCTGTTTGCTGCCGCCGCGTTTCTCGATTTTTACATCTTTCATATTCGGACTTTTCACGTTGATTATGAAAAAATAGCCCGCCGCCTGATCGTTTTCGATCCCCAGCCTCGGTGGCACCCACTGCAATTTAGCCTCCCAGCAATGCAAATCTCGATAAATTTCCATACTGTGAGAAACCAGCCAATCGTCATCGCCATTTTTCAATTTTTCAAAATCCAGCCGCGCATTGTAGGAAAATCGCCATTTTTTCCCAATTTTGAAACTTGTTCTGAAACTGCCAGTAAATTTTGGCGCCTTGTCCGTTGATAATTTAGACACCGAATAGCGCACAGAGCCATTCAATTTAAAATTGTTTAGCCATTTCGGATTTTTCTTTTGAACTTTGCGCACAACACTTGTGCTGTCGCGTGTTGAATCTACGACGATGCTTTTCCCCGCTCGAGAAAATAGCGAGCGAATCTTTTTCCACGAAAATCTGCTTGAAATATCCACACGTTTCAGGCGCGGTTTCCACAAAAAACTGTCCTCGTTGTCGTAAAATCCGTGCGTCGTCGAAACATCAAAGGATATTGGCGCACCGGCACCAGAGCGCAACGACGAACGCAAATCTTCAAACGGTGTTTCCTCTTTTTCTGTAAAATTGATTGTTCCGCTGTTGGATAGTGTAAACAGGTCTGATTTCTTCGCCTTTTCTCCGGATAGAAATTTGGTCTGCACAAGTTGATTTAAAGAGTAATTGATTTTTTTGTTTGTTTCCGGTTGGTTGTTCTTTAAAAAGTTTTTTTCAAATGAGTATTTTACAGTCGGTGTAATCACGTGACGCACCGCTTCCAATCCGGCAATCCTCACAGGAAAAAGCCCATAAATTTTTGTATTGGCATCAAGGTTGGCGGAAATTTTTCGCCCACCCCATTCGAGCGAATCATATTTTGTTTCAATGTATTTCAAGGTTGCATTTTCGCTGTAACGGACAAATGAATTGACCGCCAAAAATCCAAACCATTTTTTCTTGTAGCCCGCCGAACCGCCGTGCCGAAGTGTTGTAGATTGAGTTATAATTTCCTCGTTTTTTTGGTTGTGTTTCACTGAATATTGATAGTTTGTGTTAATTCCAAAAACATCTGGCTGATACCGCAGTCCCACGTTGTGATTCAAATTGACATTGCGATGAAATGTAGTGTCTGTCCTCGTTTGTTTGTTGGTAATTGTGTTTTTCGTGTCCCATTCAATTTTTTGAAACAAGTGTTTTTGCCCTTTGTTTTCACCTGTTAAAATTGGGCTTCTTCTGCGATTCAAACTAAGTTGGGGGAAAATCTCGGTAACTTTCCCGCTTTGCAAGTTTTCTGTTCGAGAAATATTTACAGATGTGCTGTATGGTGTTTTCTGATAGCGTTTTGTATAAGTCAGATTTGATTTTAACTGTTGATTAAGCCTGTCGTTCAACTCGGCGCTGTTTTCTCTGAAAAATGATTTGTCGCTAACAAACGAGCCGTTTCCGCGCAATGAAGATTCTTCTGAAATTTTCTGATTGTGGCTAAATTTCACATTCCAACGACGAATATTTTTTCCATCAATGGACTGCTTTCTGGTGTATTTTGTTTCGATATTCCCTTTAAACGCGTATCGTTTGGTGTAACGGGTTTTCCATGAATACAAAAACCCTGTTTTGTCGTAAAAATCAACAAGCAATCTTGCATCCCAATAATCATTCGGTGCCCAAAAATATCCACCACCTTTCAAATACCTTCCTTCTGATTTGCTCTTTCCATATCCCGGCATAATCCAACCGGATGCACGTCCGCTCTTTTTTGCTGGAAACACACCAAATGGCGCGGCAATAGGTGTCGGCAAGCCAAACAGATGAAAAACAATCGGTCGCGCAATTATTTTTTCTTGAGGAATGATTTTCATGTCCCATGCGCTAAAATGATAGTGCGGATTGTCCGAATCACAAGTTGTGTATCTGCCGGAGCAAATAAGAAAATTGCCTTCTGCTGTTTTGTAAATATCCTCCCCGCGAAAATATCCATCCTCGAATTGAGCATTCCCGCCCCAAACTATGCCCGTTTTTTCGCCAAGATGATATTTCATTTTCTCTCCCGTCATCGGGCGATTGTTTCCTTCGATATATGTCGGGACTCTTTGAACGCTGTCTGTCGGCTCGCTTTTGTATGCCCACAGCGTTTCATCCTGAAAATTTACTTGAATATCCTGCGCGGTAAGTCGCATCGAACCGCTTGTGGTGGAAGCGTTACCAAAAAGAAAAACTCGTTCGTTTCCAACGTCAAATAAAATCGTATCCGCGGCATATTCGATGGTTGTGTCGATTTCTGAGTTGTTTTTGGCTGGGATAAATCGCCCGCGCGCACCACCAACAACTTTGATTGCGCGCACTGAATCCTCTTGAAAACTAATCACGATAGAATCACCGCTCGTTGTGTTTTCTCCGCGATAAACCGAATCTTCTTGAATGTGGTAATGGCTCGTCGCCATGCCGTTTGCCGCGATGCGCTCGAAATGATTTTCGCTAAAAATCAGAGTGACTTTTTCACCCTCCAGCCTGTTTGTTTTTTGCAATTTAATCGCAAGCGAATCTGTTGTGGAGGACAGCACGATCTCTTGCTCCACCACTGTGCGCATGGGAGACCACACAATTCTGGATGTATCGCTCGAAATATCAAGAAAAAGAGTGTCCGTGCGCAACGTTTGATTCTCCGCAATTACCACAACGCTATCCATAAGTGTGCCTATTTTTTTATTTCTATCAAAAATCAATGCACGACAATGCGCCGACAGCGCATTTTCTCTGATTTCGACGTTCCCAAAACCTGTGATTGTGCTGTCCCGCACGAAAAGCGTGTCTCCCTCGATGAGCAAACTATCTCCGTCTTCTACGATAAAAAGCGAACCGTGCTTTTCCGTTTTAATGAAACTCGAATCCTGGCGAATGTAAAATTCTTCTGATGTGAATCGGATATTTTGAATCGTGTCCTCTGCGGTGCCGTTTCCCTGCACGAAGGCTAAATCAGTATGATTATCATAAAAAATTCGATTGCCAATAAGTTTTTGCGCACCGATTTCATAGTTTGCAGGAACACCAAAAATCGCCATTCTTTCGCTTGAAAAATCATACCACGCATTGCTCCCTTTTAAAGTTTTGTCTCCGAAAATCACCTGCACATTTCCATACAATTCTGCAACATCGCCTATTGGATCGTATTCGAGCGAATCACAGATTAGCGATTTCCCCTCCGCAAAAATGCTAACATTATTTTTCAGTGTTGCCATTTTTGTTTGATGATTTCTCCGGGCACGATCGCAGTGCAAATGATATTCTCCGCGCCGAAACGATACATCTCCAACAAGAAATTGAGTCGTGATTTCGGCGTTAGTTTTGTTTTCCAAAAAATCCGCGTGTTGCAATTGGATTTGCTGTTCCGCAAACAGAAAAACAAAAACAATGAGAAAAATTTTGCTCATGGTGGAGATTGACTTCAAGAACGCTCGGCTAATCTCTATCTCCCCAAAGTTTCTTCAACCGCATTTTGATGTGCTTTTCGTAGCCGTGTTCTGTCGGGCGAAAAAAGTTGGGAGAAACGCCTGTCGGCAAATATTGCTCCTCCACAAATCCCGCTTTTTCTTTGTGCACATATTGATAATCTTTCCCATAGCCGAGATTTTTCATCAATTTAGTTGGAGCGTTTCTCAGATGAAGCGGTACGGATTGAGCGCCTTTTGCTTTTATCGTTTCTGTCGCTTTCCAAATCGCTTCCGCTGATGCGTTTGATTTGGGTGCGCTCGCCAAATAAGTTACCATTTGCGCCAAAATCAAAGAAGATTCCGGCATTCCAACCTGATGAACAGCCTGAAATCCTGATGTGGAAATTGTAAGCGCAAGCGGATCGGCGTTCCCAATATCTTCGCTGGCAAGAATGACAAGTCGGCGAGCGATAAACTCCGGCTTTTCGCCACCTTCCAGCATAACAGCGAGCCAATAAATTCCAGCATCCGGATCGCTCCCTCTAATTGATTTTATAAACGCTGAAATTGCGTCGTAGTGATAATCGCCTGTTTTATCGTAAATCGCTGTCTTTTCTTGCAATGCCACGAAAACCGTTTCTTTGGCAATCGTTTTTTCCAAAGAAATATCAACGACCAATTCGAGCGTGTTGAGTAATTTTCGCGCATCGCCACCCGCCGATTGAATCAAAAGCGTTCTCGCATCTTCTGCGATTGCAACATCAGATTTTCCGAGAATAATATCCGCTTCCAGCGCTGTTTGTAAAATAGTTTCGATCTCTGTTTCTGTGTGGTGCCGAAGCGCAAGCACCTTGCATCGCGAGAGCAATGGAGCAATCACCTCAAACGATGGATTTTCCGTCGTCGCGCCAATCAAAACGATAGTGCCACTTTCCACAGCGTGAAGCAATGCATCCTGTTGCGCCTTGTTAAATCTATGAATTTCATCAATAAAAAGTAGCGTTGTGCGATTTTTCAAGAGCGTAATTTCTTCGGCTTTCGCAATGATTTTTCGGACATCTTTCACGCTCGCATCAACAGCGGACAATGGGTAAAAATCGCACGATATTTCCTGCGCTAAAATTTTTGCCAATGTCGTTTTTCCCGTTCCCGGCGGACCCCAAAATATCATCGAAATCAATTTTTGGTTTTTTACGAGATTCTGCAATATAGAATTTTTGCCGATTAGATGGTGTTGTCCGACAAAGTCCGATATTTTTTTTGGGCGCATCCGCTCGGCAAGTGGTGGCAAAAGATGTGTTTTATCTTTTTTCATTGTGGGAAATTTACGGATTTTTTACACAAAGACACTAACGACAACCATTTATGAATTTCGATTTAAATTGTTGATTCTAAAAAACATCGCCGAGCACTCACAAAAACATAAACCTGTGGAGTCTCAGCGTGCTTTGCGTTGAATTAAATTTGCGGGATTTTCTTCTTCGTTGTAGCAAACAATCCCGACAAAAACAGAATAAAACCGACAATCAACAACGCTAAATTTTGCGTTCCAATTGACAAAAACACAAATCCAGACGCCATCAAAACAAATCCTAAACTTGCTTTCTTATTGTGCTCCAAATCCAATTCGTTTTTGCGGATTTTCAAAATGCCAATTGTCAAAACAACCGCGACCATCAAAAGTAATCCGCCTTGTAAAAATTCGCTATCGGCGATAATTTTCGCTAATCCAACAACGGAAAATAACCCAGCGGTGCTGCCAAACAAAAAAATCCATGTTTTTTGTCTGTTCATTATTTTAAAAAGCAGGGGCAAGGCGTGCCTTACCCCCACAATCCTTTCTTATTTTACTTCAATTTTTCCCGGCATAATCATCTGCGCTCTGTCGCTTTCGAGAACAGGAATGATTTCCAAGAGTTCAAAAATTTCGCGTAATTCTGGCGGCAGATTTTCGATTTCCGCACCGAGTCCGAGTTTTGCCTCCAATCCCTTTTTCCGTTCCCGTTTCGGATATTCCACAATTTCAACCTCGCCTTCGATTCCGCCTTCGGCTTTGGCAAGTTCAATTGCATCATAATATCCTCCAACTTCATCAATCAAACCATTTTCAATTGCATCTTCACCCGTCCAAACGCGCCCAAGTGCGATTTCATCTAATTTATCAAAATCTGTAATCTGCTCTCGACCTTTCACCACGCGCTCTTTGAATTTGTCATAAATGTCG
>JADHUZ010000030.1 GCA_016784265.1 Fidelibacterota bacterium | reverse complement strand
CTTTATGCCGTACATTTTCATCATCACGCCCTACTGATTTGAAAATTCAAGAATTTCTTTTTGTTCATTATCAACAATAATGCGCAAACCTTTTTCTGGATAAAGCCAATAAGATAGCGTTTGTGGTAGAATCCTCTATTCGGAGCGATCACATGAACAAAAAAATGCTGGGAAGAATGGGTAATTGCCTCGACAAAAATGTCGGGGAGGAAAGTCCGAACTCCGCAGAGCAGGAAAGTCGCTAACGGCGACTCCGGGCAACTGGGGGAAAGTGCCACAGAAAATATACCGCCCCGATATCGGGGTAAGGGTGAAATGGTGCGGTAAGAGCGCACCGCTTTGTCTGTGAAGATGAGGGCATGGTAAACCCTTTTCGGAGCAAGATCAAGCATGGATGAAATAGTTGCTCGCTATGCTTTCCCTGCCGTTTGGCAGAGAAAATAAGTCCGGGTGGATCGCATGAGCAGGTCTGTAAAGATCTGACAAGATAAATAATTGCCAATTACAGAATTCGGCTTACAGTTCTTCCCAGCATACTGGTATTTGAAGTACAATTGAAAGAAAAAGATTGGAAATATGCAAAGATAAATACTGCTGATGTAGAAAAAATTACATCACGGGAAGGTTACACCCCAATTCAAGCAAAATTAATTGTGGCACGTGGATTGATAGATTCTTTGGAGCGAGAACGTTTTTTAAAAACTTCGTCATCTCAGTTCCATGATCCGTACTTGATGAAAGATATGGCAAACGCTGTCGATTTGATTATTGATTGCTATAAAAGCGGAAAAAAGATATTGATACTTGGCGATTATGATGTTGACGGCACAACAGGAACTTCTTTACTTTACACATTTTTTGCTGAAAATCTCGAGATGGATGTATCTTTTTATATTCCAAATCGCGAACGAGAAGGATATGGTTTGCCCTTTTCTGGCATTGATCATGCCGTGCAGATTGGCGCCTCGTTACTGATTACTTGTGATTTCGGGATCAACGCTTTCGAACAGATTGCATATGCTCACGATTACGGATTGGATGTGATTATCTCCGACCACCATTTACCGCAGGAATCTCTCCCAGATGCAGAAGCAGTGCTGAACCCAAAACGCCTTGATTGTCCTTATCCTTTTAAAGATCTTTGCGGTGCTGGCGTTGCATTCAAACTGGTTCAGGCGGTGGCGTACAGGCTTGATGTTCCAGAAGAAAAAACTCTTCAACTTCTTGAATTTGCATGCTTGGGAACAGCTGCGGATATCGTTCCAATTGTCGGAGAAAATAGGATTATCATGGCTCTGGGATTAGATCGCCTCCGAGAGACTCAACGCCCCGGATTGTTGGGATTGCTCGACATCGCCGGTATTGATATCTCAAAATCAATCAACGTTTCACAATTGGTATTTCGAATCGCCCCTCGAATTAACGCACTCGGTAGAATGGGAGAAGGATACAGGGCTGTAGAATTACTCACCACAAAAGACCGATGTGAAGTTGCGCCAATGGCACAGATAGTAGATATTGAAAATCAAAATCGCCGAGTGGTAGAAAAAGCAATTGTTGATGAGGCTATCCAACAAATTCGATTTGAATATGATTTGGAAACCGCGAGAGGACTCGTGCTGTGGGGCGATCAGTGGCATCTCGGCGTTATCGGAATTGTTGCATCCAAAATAAAAGAAGAATTTTATTTGCCGACAATAGTTATTTCTTTCCAAAATGGGGAAGGCAAGGGTTCCGGAAGGAGTATAGAAGGGCTGGATTTATATCAATTGCTTGATCTGTGTAGCAACCACTTAACCAATCATGGCGGACATAAAATGGCGGCAGGGCTTTCCATCACAAAAGAGCAATTGCCGGCATTTCGAGACCAAATTTCCGCATTGTTTCACAAAATGGTTTCGCCAGAAATGCTCGTTCCTAAACTATATCTGGATTTAAATATCTCTTTGGACAACATCAGTTATGACTTGCTAAAGTTTTTAGATAAAATGGCACCTTTCGGGCCTGGGAATATGCGTCCTATTTTTTCGAGCACCGATGTAAAAATTCTATATCCAAAAGTTGTCGGCAGTGGGAAACATCTGAAATTCTGCGCCAGCCAAAACGGTTATACATTCGATGCCATCGCCTTTAATCAATCCGAGAATTATCAAAAGTTTTTTAATAAAGAGCCCGTTCACATCGCCTATGTCATTGAAATAAATGAATGGAACGGCAGAAAAAATATCCAACTTAATATTCACGAAATAAAAACCGGCGAATCGCCAAATCAATAACAACGGAGAAAACAATGATTGAATTCACCGAAGAACAAAAAATGCTTCGAGATATGGTTCGGGACTTTGCCGAAAATGAAGTTTTACCAATCGCCGCTGAAATTGACAAAGAAGAGCGATTCCCCGCAGAAACTATTGAAAAAATCGCTAAACTTGGATTATTAGGAATTCCGATTCCTGAAGAATTCGGCGGTGCTGGATTGGATACTATTTCCACTGTCATCACAGTGGAAGAACTGGCAAAGGTTTGCGCTTCGACAGCGATAACGGTTGATGCTCATATCACACTCGGCACCATGCCGATTCTTAGTTTCGGCACAGAACAACAAAAAAACAAATATCTGCCAGCGCTGGCATCTGGAAAATATTTGGGTGCTTTTGGATTAACAGAGCCTTCTGGCGGCAGTGATGCTGGGAACTGCAAGACTACCGCTGTTTTGAATGGCGATGAGTGGATTCTCAACGGCTCCAAAGTTTTTATTACTAATGCAAATTATTCCGGCACATTTGTCGTCACGGCAAAAACCCAAAATCAAGCGGGAGATTCCATTATCAGTGCTTTTGTCGTGGAGCGTGAAAATCCCGGTTTATCTATTGGCAAATCTGAGAAAAAAATGGGCTGGCGCGGGTCGGATACGCGGCAGATATTTTTAGATAATGCAAGAGTTCCCAAAGAAAATTTGCTTGGAGATCCGAATCATGGTTTCAGCCAGTTTTTGTCCATTCTTGACACGGGAAGAATTTGTATCGCAGCGCTCGCAAATGGGATCACGCACGCAGCACTGAAAGAGGCTTTGAAATATACGCAGGAACGCGTTGCTTTCGGCAAGCCAATTTACAAATTTCAAGGTGTGCAGTTTCCTTTGGCAAAAATTGCCACAAAATTACATGCTTCGCGACTTATGACATATTCGGTGGCAAAAAAAGATGACGCCAAAGAAAATGTAACCAAAGAAGCGGCAATGGCAAAATTATTTGCATCCGAACTTGCAATGAAAGCAACAACACAAGCGATTCAGGCTCTGGGGGGTTTCGGCTATTGCAGAGAATATCCTGTCGAAAGATATTTCAGGGATGCCAAAGTGCTCGAAATTGGCGAAGGCACTTCCGAGGTGCAACAATTGGTCATCGCCAGAAAATTGCTGGAAGAATTTGGATAAATGCCTCCAAAGGAACCATCATCTAAAAAAATTAAAAACAACACTTACGCCCCTCTGAGTGAAAAGTTTGCACGTATTTTCCGATGGATCTTTTTCGGCATCATTTTTTTATTAGTCCTGTTCGTGATCCCCAGAGAAACAACTCCCGAATATCAATACAGAATTGGCGACATTGCACAAGAAAGACTGATTGCGCCATTTCATTTTGATGTATTGAAGGAGCAATCTGAAATTGAGGAAGATCGGAAAAAAGCAGGAGCCGAAGTGCTGCCAATTTTTGTGTACAATCCCGAAATTCAAGTTTCAGCCGAAAAGAAAATCCAACAATATTTCGGCACAATTAAAAATTTATTTCGATCAATCGCACAACTGAGAAATTCACGCATACTATTGGAAAAATACAGATTTTCAGACGAACAATCTGAAATCAGAACAACCGTAGAAAATGATTCTCTCCAAGTTGAAATTTATTATTCGAAATTACAAAGTGATTTGCGGTTGCGATTTTCGCTGGCAGAGTGGGCAAATTTAGAATCAGAAAGCAAGGATAAATTCGCCAGTTGCGAAGAAATGGTTAAACGAATCATCTTGGACATTTCGGTCGAAGGGATATTGAATATTCCAAGAAAACAAATTTCGCAACGGCACATTGATATTGATTATCTCGGGAAAATTCAAAGTGCTGAGAAGAAAATTTATCATGATATGAGTTCCGCGTGGGCGAGAACCAAACAACGATTGAATCTAAGATCGCAGGAACTCAACATCGCCAATTGGCTGTCGGTAAATTATGAAATCATCACGAGAATATTAGAGCCAAATTATCTGTATAACGAAGAAGACACACAAGCGAAAATTGTCAATGCGGTCAATGGAGTTCCCTTGGTACGCGGGACAGTGTTAAAGGGTGAAGTAATCGTGGCAAAAGGAGAAAAAATCTCTCCCGAAATCTATCGCAAATTGATTTCTCTTCGCACAAAAAAAATAGCGGAAATGGAAAAACAGGGCTGGTTGTATCTTTTGCAAATTTGGATGGGAAATGTTGTGATTGTAGCCATCATACTTTACATTTTTTTCTCGTTTTTATTTCAACATCGTAGCAGTGTTTATTTTGATTTCCGGCAATTTTCGCTTATTGCAGGTCTTTTCATTTTCCAAATTTTTGCCTCTGTATTTATTCTGCGTTCCGTCAATGTTCCAATCGTGCAAATTTACCTTGTGCCAATCACACTTGCCGGGATTTTGGGATACATTTTTTTTGACGCACGATTGGCTGTGATGATGGTTCTTTCGATCAGTCTGTTGATTGCACTCATCCTTCCAAGCCACAGCTTCCAATTGGCTTTTGTTTTAACATCTTTGCTAACTACAATTTTGGCTAATTTCGGTTTAAAGAATTTGCATCAACGCAGACAAATTTTTCAAGCAATGTTTTTCATTTTCGGTGGCTATCTCATAACCATACCGATTGTTTCGAGCGCACTGAGCGGAACTGAGCATATCCAGTCCATTATATTCGCTGGAATCAACGCTTTCATGGCGCCGATTGTCACCTATTTTATGATTTGGCCTCTCGAGAAATTTACGCATGTTACAACAGATGTAACACTATTTGAACTGTCCGACTTGCGTCACCCGATGTTGAAAAAACTATCACTCGAAGCCCCGGGGACATTTCAACATAGCACACAAGTGGCAAATTTAGCCGAAGCCGCAGCAGAAGCAATAGGTGCAAACTCTATTTTGTGCAGAGTCGGTTCTTATTTTCACGATATTGGCAAACTCAAAAGACCTGGATATTTTATCGAAAACCAGCCAGAGGGAATCAATCCACACGACAAACTGACCCCAAATGTGAGTGCTATCGTGATTAAAAGCCATATGAAAGATGGACTGCAACTTGCGAAACAATATAAATTGCCACAATCAGTCGCAGATTTTATTCCGATGCATCACGGAAAAAGTTTGATCTCGTATTTTTTCAACAAGGCAAAATTAAAAGCAGGCGAACAAGGCAAAATTAATGAAAGCGATTTTCGATATGACGGACCAAGATGCAACACCAAAGAAACAGGTATTGTCATGCTTTGTGAATCTGTTGAGGCGGCGGTGCGCTCTATGAAACAATCTTCTGTCGATCAAATTAGAACTCGTGTCAGCGAAATGTTTGAAAATAAATTATTGGACGGGGATCTCTCCGAATGCCCACTAACGCAAAGAGATTTGCGAAAAATCCGTGACGCGATACTTCCCGTTCTTATCGGAATGTACCATGTTCGAATTGACTACAGAGAAGACATCCTCAAAACATAATGTCCTCAAAAACCATCCATTTTTTTTCTGAGGTAACAGAGTCCGCTTGTGATGAAAAAATACTGCGAAAAATTCTTCTCAAAGTTGCTCGCGATTTTCGATTTAAAATCGAGCAAATTAACATCATTTTTACAAACGATACTGCTTTGAAAAAGATGAAAAAACAATATTTCAACGAAGATCGATTTACAGATGTGATTTCATTTAATCTTAGCGAAAATAAAACCTTGCTTGATGGAGAAATATACATTAGCGTGGATCGCGCCAAATCGCAAGCACAAGAATATTCCGTTTGTTTGAACCACG
This sequence comes from Fidelibacterota bacterium, assembly GCA_016784265.1. Classification (GTDB taxonomy): domain Bacteria; phylum Fidelibacterota; class BS150m-G59; order BS150m-G59; family BS150m-G59; genus BS150m-G59. Next base: position 3,160 of record JADHUZ010000030.1, on the reverse strand, counting down.
AAATAACCAGATTGGTAACGCACGGCATGCTTCATCTGTGTGGAATTATGGACAGCACTGACGGAGAGCGGGAAAAAATGCGAGTGTTAGAAAATCACTATTTAGAAAAACATTTCTAATGTCACCTTTTCTATTCCTTTTTCGGTTTGTCCTGCTCTTGTTCTTTTCTGGATTCTTTTCCGGAACAGAAACTGCATTGTTTGCTTTTCCGAGAGAACGACGGAAAAAAATGCTGGAAAGCGAGCACGCATGGGAGCGGAAAGCGGGTAATTTATTGCAAAAGCCCAGAAAACTTTTAATCACAATTTTAACCGCAAACACAATCGTTAATATCGCTGTGGCTATCACGGCTGTAATTTTTACAGAGCAATATGTTGGTGAATGGAATGTTGGTTTGGCAATCGCGTTTGAAATCATTGCAGTAACAATCGTTTTGTTGATATTTGGGGAAATTGGTCCGAAACTCTCCGCTGTGCGAAATCCTGTCAGATTTGTTTCGATTGCCATTTATCCTTTTCAGGTTTTCTATTTTCTCCTTTATCCGCTGGTATTTTTATTGGAAAAATTTACCACGCTGTTTACTGAGATAACTGGAATTGAGAAAGAGGTGCTGTTCGACAGCGAGGAAGAAGTGGAACAATTGGTTAAAATGGGCGAAAAATCCGGCGCTATCGAGCAAATTGAACGGCAAATGATTGAAGCAATTTTTGATTTTGGAGAAAAAACAGCCGCCAATGTCATGATTCCAGTAGAAAAAATACAAGCACTTCCTTCTCACAGCACAATGGAAGATATGCATTCGCTAATTTGCAAACAACCCCATCGGTGTTATCCGGTGTATCGAACTTCACGAAAGCGAATACAAGGCTATGTTTACACGAAACATTATGTTGATTATTTTGAATGGGACAAAATGAATGATCCGATTCAGCAGATTATTCAGCCTGCTTATTATGTACCTCAGGATCGTTCGCTCGATGATTTGCTGGGAGATCTGCAACGCAAGCGGCTTAAAATGGCTATTGTGATTGATGAAAATGGCGAAGCGGTTGGATTGGTAACCACAGAAGATATCATTGAGGAAATCGTCGGAGAAATTGAGGAGTAAAATTTGAATCAATACAAAGAACAATTTGTCGCACTTGTAGAAATTATGAAAAAACTACGCGCACCAAATGGCTGTCCGTGGGACAGAAAACAAACCCCGCAATCGATCACTCCATTTCTCTTGGAGGAAACACACGAAGTTATTGAATGTGTTGACAATCACGATTGGGACGGTTTAAAAGAAGAACTGGGCGATCTTTTGTTGCACGTTGTATTCCAATCTGTAATGGCTTGCGAGGCTGAACGATTTACGCTGGAACAAGTACTTTCCGGAATCAACGAAAAACTGATTCGCCGCCACCCTCACATTTTCGGCAAAGCGGAAGTTGCCGACGAGCACGAAGTGAGGAAAAATTGGGAATCCATTAAAATGGCGGAGGGGAAAAAAGAGGGCAGACTGGATGGCGTTCCGAAAGCATTGCCATCACTCACACGCTCTGCACGGTTGCAATCCAAAGCCGCTTCGGTAGGATTTGATTGGCATAAAATTGAAGATGTTAAGGCAAAGATTGATGAAGAATGGCAGGAATTCCACGAAGCGGTGGAACAAGGCGAATTTGATCAAATGGAGGAAGAATTCGGCGATTTGCTGTTTTCGCTTGTAAATCTCGCACGCTGGATGAAAATTGATCCGGAAAAAGCACTCCGAAGGACTATCGAAAAATTCATCATGCGATTTCGCGCCATCGAGGAAGAATTAAAACAACGCGGGAAAAAACCTGAAAATTCCACTTTAGAAGAAATGGATTCTATTTGGGAACAGGTAAAAAAACAGTTGTAAATTATAGCCATGCACGAATTCTCAATTGCCAGTAATATCGTCGAAATTTTGAAAGAAAAATTCCCATCACCAAGTGCGCGAATCCAAAAAATAAACCTCGAGGTTGGCAAATTATCATGCCTTGTGCCTGAATCTCTTTTGTTCTGTTTCGACGTTTTCCGGAGAGAGCCGCTCATCGAAAAGGCAACGTTGGAAATCGCACACACCGATGGAAAAGCATTCTGCAAAAATTGCAATTGTGATGTTGTAATCACCGAATTGTACTCGCTGTGTCCAAAATGCGGCGCATTCGGCTTGGAGATTGAGCGTGGTGAGGAACTCAAAATTTTATCAGTGGAGGTAGATTATGTGTGATACTTGCGGTTGCGGTCAACCGAGCGACCACTCGCACGACCATAGGCACGACACAAAACTTGTAGAACTGCACGAAGATATCATGTCAAAAAACGAAATTTATGCGTTAGAAAATCGTAAATATTTTGATGAAAACCAAATTTTTGCGCTCAATTTTGTCTCCTCGCCGGGCTCTGGAAAAACTACAATTCTGGAAAAAACGATTACGGCTTGCAAAGATAATTTTCCGATAGCGGTGATTGAAGGCGATCAACAAACAGAACTCGATGCGGAAAGAATTCGTCATGCCGGCGCACAAGCAATTCAGATAAACACGGGCGCGGGTTGCCATCTTGATGCACATCAGATTGGACACGCGATTCAGGATTTGGAAATTTTGCAACATTCTGCGCTATTTATCGAAAATGTGGGCAATCTTGTCTGTCCTGCGCTTTTCAATTTGGGTGAACATCATAAAATTTTGATTCTTTCCGTTACAGAAGGCGATGATAAGCCGTTGAAATATCCGCACATGTTTCACGAATCTGATATCGTGATTTACAACAAGATTGATTTGCTACCGTATGTGGATTTCGACATGGAAAAATCAAAAGAATTTGCGCTTAGACTCAATCCGAATATGCAATTTTTAAAGATTTCCGCGCGAACAGGCGCGGGCATGGATAGTTGGATTGATTGGCTAAAAAACAATCTTCTCTGAAATGAAAAAGGCGGGAACATTCCCGCCTTTTCTTTTTGTGTTTTGAAAGGTTTTATAAATCTTCGAGTAATTCTTGAGCGATTAGTTTGATTTTTTCATCGCCGACATCACCCCATGGGCGATCCAAAACTTCTTGCAATGCGTCGCGGGCTTTTTCGTCTTCATCCATTTCGATATAAGTTTTGCCCAAATACAACCAATGCTTCAAATATGTCGGC
>JADHUZ010000029.1 GCA_016784265.1 Fidelibacterota bacterium | reverse complement strand
CCATCACGATATCGAGAATGTTCAAAATACCATCTTGATTGATATCGCCTTTTTGCCAATCGGCACATTGTTCGTCTTCATACCACAAAAAATCCAACATTTTATCGAGATAATCGAGCGGTTCAGATAGTCCAGTAATCAACACCGATGAACCAACTGTGCGATAAGTTTCTGTGCTATTTGCAACGGCACACACATAATTCGGCGAAACATTTTCCAAAATCACAAATCCCGTTTGATACGGAATGAGTCTATCCACAAATTGACTTTCTTGGATAAATGAAATTTCCATTCCTTCGGTGAATGTTCCATCTTTTCCTTGCACAAGCCAAAGATCGCCCTCACCACTTTCGTTGCCATACAGCCCAAAATTGAAATGCAATTCCGTCTGTCCGTCGTCATACCAAGTTTCGGCACCTTCAAGATAGACCGAACCGCCATTTTCGATAATCGGCGTGAAAAATCCCGCCTGCTCAGGACGCATTATGTAATTATTTGGAAACATTCCGAGCGTGAGAAAAACTACAGGAAAATCAAACAGCGGAAACCTTGCTGGATGGTCAACAACTGCAACTTTTCGATTGAGTTCGCCCATTAAATTGGCGATTACAGAACCATCTTGTGAGACTGATGGATCCCAAATCATCGCATCGGGGAAATTCCCTCGCCAAATATGCGACGAACGAATCGGGAGTCCACGAATACCGTTTTCATCAATGGCAACCACTTCATAAATCTCTGCGGCACCATCGAAATCGGTGATAAATTCTGTTTCTGTCGTGGTTTGCCAGAACTCACCATTTTTGCGTATTTCGTAATTCACCGTGCCGAGCGAATCACCATTGGTATAATCTCGCGGATGATGAAAATTTATCGTCAGTTGCGCTTCGTCGGCGGTTACATCAAATTGTCTGACTTGGAGCGGACGAATTGTATTCGAAATCGCACCAATATCGTAGCTATCTTTTCCTGTACCAATGACAGGTGAATTATTTTGCAATGAAAAATCGAGCATTGCAGGATTTGTAAATTGCGGATTTTCAGAAAGATTGCCTGTGCCCGGCTCGGGAATCCACGGATTCCAATCGCCACCACCTCAGGTGAGACAATTTTGTTTCCAATCGCCCTCAACATTTGCCCAAGTATTGACATATTTTGCGTAAGTTGTTGGTCCAATTTCCGAACGCTCCAAACCGCGAACCGTGTGATTTCCGATATTGCAATTGATGATTTCGACAAGAGCATAATTCCAAATTGAAATGCCTGTTTTGCCATTAACGAAATTGCAATTTTGAATCGTAACATGCGCACCGTCGCTGATGTAAATTCCTTCATCGTTTGGATAATTCGTAACCGTAACGCCATCAAAAAGAATTTCTGTGCCGTATCCATCGGCTGTAAATCCATCGCCACCTTGCAAATCAATGACCGCACCATTAGAAACAATTGCCGTAACTTCGCGAGCAAAATGCAAACTTCCTGTGTAAATTTCGCTCGGGTCAAGTTCGAGATATTTGTCAAATCCCGCACGCGATGGTGCATTTTCATAAACCGTCTCGAGCGGAATAGATGCAAAAACGAATGAAAATAAAAGAATTTTAACCACAAAAGACATCGAGATTTTCAACTTAGAATTTTGTAACTTCATTAATTATTTAGTTGCCAATAATCGTGTTCACGAGCGTAACAATATCGAGCACATTCACGACACCGTCGCTGTTGTTATCTGCCGCCCAAAATTGACATTCCGTTGGCTCCATTTGTCCGATGATAATGTTCACCGTTTGCACAACATCAATGACATTGATTATCAAATCGTTATTCAAATCCATTAGAATCCAACCGTCGCATGGATTTCCACCTGCAACCGAAAACGAATAATATCCTGCAAATGGCAATTGCTCCGTTCTGCCAGAATTATCCGATGCTTGGATAAAATATTCCAAATCTGCCGATGAGCCAGTGTAATTGATAAATCCGCCGTAACAATCCAAACAATCTTGCGGTTCGAGTGGCGACTCTGTCCAATTTTCATTTCCGCTGACGCGCCAGAAAATCGCCAATTCATTGTCTATCAAGCCCGCTTCACTCAAATCATCGATGATGCAATTCACAGAATATGAACTCTGCGATTGGTCTGTGTCATTCAACGGATTGTGGAAAATTTGCAACATTCCCAAATCAGGAATGCCTTTTGCCCTGCAATGCAATGCATCTGTGGATTCCCACGAACCTGTAAATCCGAGCACTTCGTAACCCGGCATTGCTTCCTGATAAACCGCCAGCGCATCGTCATCCCAACTGCTCCCAGTAATTGGCACAAGCACTTTGTCGTTCAAAATCAGCGAATTTGTGTATGGCTGATTGTTAGGCGTGTAAACGCGCACAACTTCCCAAAGCTCGCCGTATGAAGTTAAAGTATTTGCAAAATAATCTGCCGTCGCTTCGATTTCATCATATTGCGCATGCGAAGATGCCACCTCTCGAATCAACACTTTGTGCGGAGAAAGATATTTTCCCCAACAATCAATATGGTCAATGTAGGTATTGTTTGGATCTTGCACGACATGATAGGTTTCGATGCCGTAATAATCCAGCATATTTTGGTTTACTTGTGCGTCTGACATCGAATTTTCTTCATAAACAAGCGTTGAAGATGCCGCGATTCCGAGTCCATCTGCCATGTAATTCCCACCTGCGTGAACAACCGAAGTAGCGAAATATGGCACATTCAAATGGTTCGACATTTTCGATGGTGCTTGATTGTCGTTTGGGCGCGGACGATTGTAAGTAAAATCTACAACGCCAACTTCCCGATTGCCATCCACAACCCACCATGGACCGTAATCGCGCGTCCAATAGGAATCTGTCGAACCAAGCACGAATTCGACATTGTTCATATTCACACCTGCATTGTTCATCGAATTGTAAGCCGAAGATTGAGAAGACGACGAAACAAGACAATAGATAATTACATCTTCTGCCATTTCGCGAATTATTGAAGTCGAAATCCCAAATGGATAGCGAATCAAAACACCCTGCATCCGCTCAAATTCGGCGATATTTCGAACTGGTGCTGTTGGTGGGTCAGTTTCACGCGATTGCTCATAAATTAGATGAAAATTTTCGGCTTCCCATTCGGTCAATCCATGTGGAAGGCTGGTTTCCCCAAAGAGAAAACCAGCCAACAAAACCACCATAAAAATTCGATAAATCATTTTTTATCCACCAAAGATATAGTTAACAATCATCACGATATCGAGCACATTAACCACACTGTCTTCGTTGAAATCTGCCGCCCACTCGGCGCAATCAACAAGAGTATTCAAACCAACGATATGATTTACAACGCCAACAATATCGAGCACATTAACGATACCATCATTGTTAACATCGCCGAGTTGCCAATCCGCACACGGATCAACCGTTCCGGCTTCAAAAATCAAATCCACAGTGTCCGTGCCACCATTCGAAGCAATCGTCAAAACACCTGTGTAAGTGCCTTCTGGAATATCTAGCGCTTGAAACAAAACCGTAATTTCGTCAGATTCGCCAGCAGAAGCACTTCCACCCTCGCTGCTCAGTTCAAACCAAGTAACAGCATCAACTTCAAAATTTGTCGTGCCACTACTTCCGCTCTCCAATGTGTATTCTAGATAAACCGTGTTATCAGACAAATCAGTGATTGTCATAACATTACCGTTCCAGCCATCGCCGTATGAATCCTCTGCATAAACAGTATAAACACCATTTCCCAATGACACATTGCTACTGAACGGCGCACCGCCTGATGCAACCACGGTACCATCCGAATTTTGAATCGTCCACGAAACTTCTTCCTGCCACGAACCACCATCGCAAACAATTGCAACATCGGTTGTTCGTGTTCGGCTTGTTTCTTCAGCAGTGATAGAATAATTTAAATCACCTGTGCCAACATTTGTAATAGTGAAGATCGCCTCATCGGTGCCGCCAAGTTGTGCATAACCAACAAGCACATCTGCGCTGACATCCAATTCTGGGATCGCTTGGCAAGCAATGGAAAAATTCACATCCCAATCGCCTAAATTCAATCCAAATTGTGCAATGTGTCCGTCTTGTGTATTTGAACTGACTTGCACAGAAAACGCAGTTGCGTTCGTCGCCAATGCTCCATCTGCAATTGTGCCATAATTGGCATTTGCATTGAGAATTGTAATCAATGGATCATTTGTTGATAAAATACCATTGACATTCGTCGCTGGCTCATCTCCAATATTTGATACTGTTACGAACAAATCAAAAGTCTGTCCTGCTTCGGCAGAACCGTTGATATCTAAACTATTAAAAACCAAATACGGACCTGGATCGGCTGATGCGACAAGCGTTGAGGAGTGCGTAATTTTGTTGTAAGCAGTTACAACCAAAATATATTCGCCCGGCTCTGTAATCGGTTCGCCAAATTCAATTGTGATATTTCCACTGGCATCCGAAAAACTTGAACCTAATAAAATACCATTTTTAGAAATCGCCGCCAACGCACCGCTCACACCAGGAACACTCATTTGATAAACTGAAGTACCAACCATCAAAGTCGGTGGAGCTTGCACATTCATCGAAGTTGGCGTATCGGTGCGAACCACAACCGACGGATCACCAAAAATCGTCCAAGTGTCTGTCATATCGTCTCCTGCCGAATCGTATTCATCGTTCATGTGCATGCAACCGTTGAATGAAAGTCCGCCATAAGTTCGCTTGATATTGTTTGCATAACTTTCGACCAAAATATCGTTCATCTCGTCTTGTCCATCCATCGGCGGTGACCAACTTTGATTGATTGTCGCCATAAATGCACCAATTGCGCCAGTCGGTTCACCATTGTGCGTCGCTCTCAACCACGCTTCACCAAAACAAGTTGTGTTCATAAATTCACCATTCACACAAGCCACGCTCCAAATAAACGGCAACATATTGTCGTTTGTCAAACTGTTGATATTGGAATTGGAAAATCCAGAACTGCCCCAACTCGTAGAACTTCCATGTCCTGTGTAATTGATTATGCTTCGACCATTATTTAAGCCAGTAGTAACTTGGCTCGCCGATGCACTGGGGTCATAAATTTGATCCACTTCTGTGTAAGTGTAAGCAAGTAAATCCTCTCGGATATTGTCCACATGGACATTGTCATATTCGTTGTCATCGCCAGGACCCTGATTCGAGGCAACGCCCATTCCTTTGTGAAACCAACTACCGCTGGAATAATCTCTTTCATACTCAATCGTTCTGGTAACTTGTGTATTAACTTGTCCGATATTTTCCGCCGAAAATCTGCCGACAAACAATTCAGGATAACTATCGCTTCCGGAGATATAACCGTAACTGATATCAGAAACACCAGCACCCGTCGAAACAGTCGGAATTTGTGCCGCATCGCCAACGAGTAAAACGAAAGTCAATCCGTTGGTGTTGTAATAATTTGCAATATTGGATTTCAAAGTATTCCCATTGCTTCCACCAAACTGCGAAATCGGAATCATCTCTGTCGGCACACCCTTCATATTTTTCCACTCAACAAGCGGTTGAATCGCGCTCTCAAAACTATCGTAATAAACAACCAGCATATTCCCCTGATCACTCACAGGCGTGTAGCGATCAATTGAATAATTCAAAAACTGTCGCTGATAAATTTCATGAAATTCACTGTCAATTTTTTCAATTGATTTCGTGCGATTAAAGGTGTTCACTTCGCCAGAACCGTCGGCAAAAACTTCGACTTCGATGTTTGTGTAAACACGCAAAACTTTTGTTACCGGATTATATTGAAATGGATTGAATTTCACCACTTGTCCGCGAAAATCACGCAAAATATATGGCGAATTCAATTCAACCAAATTTCCCGGATAAAATGCATCTTGCTCGTAAACTTCGCCGAATTCGCGCGGAACACTGTCCCAATCTACATTTCTGTAAACCACGCCTTTGCTAGGCGCAATTTGGATATTATCAAAATCGGTATATTCCGACGAAATCACGCGAACGCTCATTCTCGCATCATCTGGAATAATCACACTCCGACGCACATCTGGAATATCCGGCACACCCGCTGATAAAATATTTGATTCGTCATCCAATTTGACAACGACAAATTCCTCGCCATCAATCAGAACTGGCATCATTTCAAATTCGCCAATGTTCATATCAATCTGCATTTCTGAATCAGAGAAATTTGTCAAATTGACCAAAATAGGCTCATCAACAGAACCGACTTGTATATTCTGATTGGCGGCAAAAATCGTAAGCGCCGTAAAGAATATTGTTAACTGTTTCATGCTATTTCCTTTCATCTCATTTAATTTGATAAAATTTACTTGTATAATCTATGCTCTAATTTGGATGTAAATCACATCTTATGCAATTCACATTTTTGTAAATATTCAAAAAAAAGCCCCGTCAGCATTTTGACGGGGCAGAATCGCAGAAAAAGGAGGGTTAATCCTAATTATTTGCTACCGTAATATACTATCGCGTAAATATCACAGTCACTTCAAAGTTTTGTGAAAATCGCGGATTATTTTTGCAACATCTTTTCATGCAAAACAACATCTGTTGAAATGTCGCACACAGCTGTTTTTCCGATAATTTCATAAATTTTTGCGGGTGAAATGCCAGTCCCTGGACCTTTTGTCGTCAGCATTTCACGAGTGATTTTTGTTCCCTTTGAAATTTCACAAGCACTAACGATAGATTTTGCTAATTTCCGAAATACTGGGATTTCGCTTTCCTGGATTCGCTTTTCTGGTTTCCCGAGTGCTTCTTCCAAATGCCGAATATCGCGTACCATTTTAGAAAATCCACCAGGTTCAAGCGATGCCGAGTGGTCGCCACCTTTCATCGTGCGGTCGAGCGTAAAATGTCGCTCCACAATCCGTGCTCCCATCGCCACCGCTCCAATTGGGATTGCGATGCCCAACTCGTGCCCAGAATAACCCAACACTGCTTGTGGAAATTTTTCGCGAAAAGCATCCAACACGCGCAAATTAATTTCGCCAAATTGCGATGGATAAGTCGAAGTACATTGCAATATCGCAAATTTTACAGTGTGCTTTTGCAAAATCTTTACCGCCAGTTCAACATCTGCCATTCCCGCCATTCCCGTCGAAATAATCATTGGCTTGCCTTTTTTCGCCGTGTGCTCCAAAAGTGGAATATTCGTCAAATCAGCCGATGCCATTTTGAAAAATTCTACACCCAAATTATCTAAAAAATCAATGCTTTCCTCGTCCCAACCCGAGGCACAAAACAATACTCCAATCTTATCTGCAAATGTTTTTAATTCGCGATAATCTGCTTCCGAAAGTTCCAACGCTCGCTTGTGTTCGCCATAAGTTTTGCCAAAACTATTGCGATTATCATACGGCATTTCCAAACCTTCTTGCGTCAAAATTCGGCTCACTTTTCTCTTTTGGAATTTTACCGCATCCGCTCCACATTCGTACGCTTTTTCAATCAATCGTTTGGCAATTTTCACATCACCTTGATGATTTATTCCCGCTTCTGCAATGATAAAAGTCGGATGATTATCTCCAACCATTTTATTACCAATTTTTAATTCTCTCATTTTGCAAATTCCTTTCCAATCTTTTCTAAAATCTGAAAATCCAATTCCGTGTCAATCTCGCCACCGCATTCTTCGGGCATTTCAAAAAGTCCAATTTTTCCGCCAAGCCTATTTCCTGTTTTCCGAAAATTTTCCATCGTGCAAATATACAACGAGCCATTTTCCTGCCAAATAATTTCATCTTCGGAAATATCCTGCCGCCGCGGACGATTCAAAAAATCATAACTTGCCGATGCACCATATTGCGTCTGCTTCCAGAAAAATTTGTGCGATTGCACAACACTCAACAAACTATCAAATTTTTCTTTTTTCATTTGCTCAACCGCTGAATCTATGCAATTTTTCGGACGGATTGGACTCGTCGGTTGCAAAAGAACAACAAAATTGGGTTCGTAATTTTGCATTTTCAACTCGTCCAAACAATGTGCCATTGCCGATTCGGTCGTCGCGGAATCTCCCGCAATTTCAGCAGGTCGTTCGATAATTTCCGCGCCTGCGTTTTTCGAGATTTTCGCAATTTCATCATCATCGGTCGAAACAACAATTTTGTCCACGAATTTTGATTCTTTTGCCGTTTCTATCGAATGCACAACAAGCGGCTTGCCCAAAAACGTACGCATATTTTTCTTCGGAATGCCTTTGCTCCCGCCCCGCGCGGGAATGATTGCGAGTGTATTCATTACTTTTTCCAAAATAGATTAAATCTTTTTCTAAAATTAAACCATGAATATTCATATCGCATAGGTTTAGCAATTTCTTGATAAATTGGATAGCATTCTTCCAACATTGTTTCCATATCAATTCTGATTTTTTTAGTTAAAAAATTAGAAGTTTGCTTTTTTCTAAATGGATTAAAACCTCTTTTCTTTCGTATCCAAATATTGTTTTTATGTTGCATAGCAATTGACGATAGCAACACACGATCATCAATATTCTCAACATCAATAAGTTTGATTTTTGACCAATCAACTTTATTTGCAAGTGAAGTGTCAATACTTTTCCATAAACCAGAACCATATCCATCATATTCATTAAAAATTGTTCGACGAATTAATAAAAACGAACCAGCCATATATTTATCCATTCTTCTATTTTGAATCCAAAGTAATGATTTGTTAAAAACAATGTCGTGAAAGATAAATTTCCGTTGTCCGAACATATCTCCATCTGGATTTTGTGCTAAGGCTTTCTCAAAAGCAATAATTTTATAAGGTGATTGAAAATCATCACTGCCAATAAGACCATAAAATTCTCCAGATGATTCTCTAATCAATTTGTTAATCTTATCAGAAAGAGGGATTCTTTCTGTTTTTCTATACAAAATCTGTAATTTGGGATTTACATTTTTAATTTCTGCAACAATTTTATCTGTATTATCATCACCATCATCACCTATCAATAACTCAATGTCAATGCTATGTTCTTTTTGATGAACAATTGATTGAATCGCCAACTCGATGATAAAATCACGATTGTAAGTTGGCATAATAAGAGAAACTTTCATTTCCCACTCCTTTGTGTTAAAAAACTCCACCATTTTTTTTCACTAGGTAAGTTGTTTTTTGATGAATTGTTGTATGTAAACTTGATACTATCTTTGATTTTTAGATAGTCAGTATAATACTCAATTATAATATGTCCCAAATTAAGTTCAATCGGTTCTGCATAAAAATTGGCGAGTTGCTTAGGTTTATTTTTATATAAACCCTTTGCTTTTCTATCCCAAATATTATCAAGATGTTGCAGTGCAATTGATGTTTTAATAACTCGTTCATCA
>JADHUZ010000028.1 GCA_016784265.1 Fidelibacterota bacterium | reverse complement strand
GCCCTGTTTTGTGTCGCCGCCATCATTCGGGCAGACACACGGGTCTGCCCCTACAAATATTTTTCGCATTCCCCGTAGGGGCACGGCGTGCCGTGCCCCTACAAAAAACATCACCCCCATTGGCGACGCAAGCGTCGCCCCTACCAATGTTTTCCGCAATCACGGCCGAAAAATCACCGCGCAAATCAACAATGATATTTTGCGCTATTTCGGGCATATTGTCGCGATTCACAAAATACAAATTTGTTCAACTCAACTTTCCTCTCATTTCTAACAACTCCTTAAATTTACGGAAGATCGGAAGAATTTGGAAAGATTAATTGCTCAAATTATTGAGAGAAACAGGTTGTTTGGGCATTCGGTTACTGAAAGATTAAACTCATCAAACTTTGCGCTCTAATAAGTTTTCAGTGCACCAATTTCGCTTTCCAATGCGTGAAGAATTTCGCGTTTTTGAACTGCTTTCATCATTTCATTATGGTCGTGAAACAACGGACGATCCACATCCAAATGTTCAACAACATTCCGCACGGCGGCATGTGCGGCACGAGTTCCATTCCCTGGCGTAAAATCACGAAAGTCCAAAGCCTGAGTTGCGGCTATGAATTCAATTCCCAAAATTCCGTAAGCATTGTCAATAATTTGCCGAGTTTTCAGCGCAGTATTCATCCCCATGCTTACAAAATCTTCCTGATCCGCAGCAGCAGGAATAGATTGGATTGATGCGGGAGCGGAAAGAATCCGTTGCTCCACGATCATCATATCAGCAGTGTATTGGCTCAACATATGTCCGGAAAACATTCCTGCGCCTTTGGTTAAAAATGCAGGCAAACCAACATTCAACGCGGGATTCAGCAAACGATTCAGCCGTCGTTCAGAAATTACGCAAGTCATCGTTACCGCCGCACCGAGCATATCCAACGGCACACTGATTGGCGAACCTTGAAAATTTGCGCCTGTTAACACTACATCGTCTTCTGGAATAAAAATCGGATTGTCGCCGATGCCGTTCAACTCCGTTTCGATTTGTTCACGCGTCCACCGCAATTGATCTCTCGCGGCACCAATCACCTGTGGCGTGGAGCGCATACTGTACGCATCCTGCACTTTGACTTTCACTTTTCCGAGTAAATCGGAGCCATTGATGATTTTTTTGATATTTTCAGCAGAAGTTACCGCACCTTGAAAACCGCGCAATTTATGCAATCTTACATCGTAGGGTTTCATGTTCGCCATCAAGGCTTCCAAACTCATCGCGGCGGCAATTTCCGCCTGTTTGAGAAATCGCTCAATCTCATAAATTTGAATACTCGCCATACCCGTGATAAGATTGCTACCATTGATAATCGCCAACCCGTCTCTCGCATGCAAACCCGGAACCGTGATGCCCGCTTTTTCCATCGCTACATCGCCTGGAAGCCTTTCTCCACGAAAAAATGCCTCGCCTTCACCCATCATCAACAAAGCGATTTGGCTCATTGGCGCAAGATCTCCGCAGGCACCGACGCTTCCCTTTTCGCAAACTACTGGCGTAACATTTCTGTTCACCATTTCTATGAGCGTTTGCGTAATTTCGGGACGGCACGCAGAATGTCCGTTGGCATGAACATTGATTCTACCAACCATAGCCGCACGAACATGCTCAATTGGTGCTGGCTCACCAATTCCAGCCGAATGATTATAAATGAGATACCGCTGGAATTGTTTCACTTGTTCATCGTTCAAAGCCACTTCGGAAAATTCGCCAATGCCTGTGTTGACACCATACATAATTTCCTTTTCTTCGATTTTTTTCTCGATAAAACTGCGGCAGCGACGAATTCGTTCCAGAGCATCTGGATGCAATTCTATTGTTTCAAAACCGTGCGCAATTCGATACACGCTTTCAATAGTTAAATTTTTTCCTGTAATTGTTATGGACATTTATTCTCCTAAGTAAAAGTTTATTCCAAAAACCACAAAATGCGTAATTTTCAAGCGTCAAATTTACAAAATAATTCGCAATTGAACGAAAGAAGATATTGAAGTATTATTTATCGAAGATATTTTTCTGGATTGACAAATTCTCCATCTTTTTTTATCTCAAGATGAAGATGAACTCCTGTGGATTTTCCTGTATTTCCCATTTTAGCAATTGGTTCGCCAGATTTCACTTTCTGCCCTTTTTGCACCAGATTTTTCTGATTGTGTGCAAAAAGCGAAGTAAATCCGTTTTTGTGATCAATCTCAACCACATTGCCATAATCCTTCTTTCTTCCGGAAAAAGTAATTATTCCATCCGCAATGGCAAAAATCTGCTCACCTTCCGAACCTGTAATATCAATCGCCTTGTGCATTCTGCCGCCTTCTCTACGATCGCCCCATCCTGAACTGATTCGACTTGGCGACATGCCATTCACAGGTGAAACAAATTCAGAAGTTGTTGAGGTTTTTGTGGGATATGATTTTGCACTTCCGGAATAATAACGAGGATTTGGTGCGCAGTGGAAAATAACGATGCTGAAAACAACGATAAAGTATCTGAAAAACCGTAAAAGATGCGCCGATGCCATAGCCAAATTTTAAGGACATATCGTTGATAAAAACAAATAAAAAAGCGAGAACCAAATCTCGCTTTCTGTGACCCGTAGGGGAGTTGAACCCCTCTTGCCAGGTTGAAAACCTGGAGTCCTAACCGATAGACGAACGGGCCAAAATTTCAATAATAACTATTCGGGTGAGCGATGGGACTTGAACCCACGACCTCCTGGGCCACAACCAGATGCTCTAACCAAGCTGAGCTACGCCCACCATGAACTGTACGCCAGAGAGGACTCGAACCTCCAACCCTCGGCTTAGAAGGCCGATGCTCTATCCGGTTGAGCTACTGGCGCATAAAACCAGATGCTGTCCCTCTTGTCGAGGTGGCAGGATTCGAACCTGCGACCTCCTGCTCCCAAAGCAGGCGCGCTGACCGGACTACGCTACACCTCGCGTCAAATCTTGCTCACATAAAAATTAAAAACGTGCAAGTTCACTAATAGTATCAAAAATCAGAGTCTTAAATTTAGTATCAAAATAATCTTAAAACCAAAATTTATTTTTCACGACTTTCCAACCAAATAAAAACCAAGCACAACCAAAATAACCATAATCACTGCTAATTTATTAAAATATTTATCGATAATAAATTTCGCTCGCTCGCCCATAATTTTGATGATAATTGCAACAGCAAAAAACCGTGCCATTCTTCCAACAAATGACCCCAAAATAAATTTCCCGAAAGAAAGATCGAAAAAACCTGCCGAAATTGTAAATATCTTGTATGGAATAAATGTAAATCCTGCGATAAAAAGTGCCAGAAAAGCATTCTGTTCATATTTCTCGCCAACTTGATTTACTAGCGTTTCTGCATTGTAAAATTCAACAATAGAACGAGCAAACGGCTCCAAGTTCGCACCAATCCAATAGCCAAAACAGCCTCCAAATACAGAACCAGCGACTCCAATCAGTGCAAAACGATATGCTTTTAGAGGGAATGCGATCGCCATCGCAATCAGTAATACATCAGGAGGAATTGGGAAAAAAGATGCCTCAACGAATGCTATCAAAAACAGGGCAATTTGACTGTATGGCGAATCCGCCCAGCGAATCACCCAATCATACATTTTTCGTAACCAAACAAAAATCACCATGCAAAACTCCTCAAATATCCAAATAGAAAAACCACTATTTCACGCACAGGACGAATCGAACTATTGCATCCATTATAAATTGCTGGAATATCGATAATCCCAACGGAATACTTCTGAAGTACCACTTTAATTACGAGTTCTATCTCGCTGAAATATCCATTATTATTGATTGCAATATTTTCCCAAACTTTTCGTTTGATGAGTCGCATTCCACATTGCGCATCTGGAATATGTTTTCCAACTCTAAGCGAAACAAGCCATGAAACCAGCCTATTTGAAAGTCTGCGGTGAATAGGCATTTTTCCAACTCGATTAATGCGATTACCAATTACAAAATCTTTATTTTGTGCCAATTTCACAAACTCAGAAATCTGATTAATTGGATGCTGACCATCGCCGTCCAATGTAATCACCGCATCAAAATCTTGCGAAAACGCCCAATCCATTCCTGTTTTTAATGCACTTCCCTTCCCCTGATTTTTCTGGTGCTTTGCAAACGGAAACCCTGATTCTTCAATCAATCGCTGACTTTCATCATTCGATCCATCATCAACGAAAAATGCCAGAGTTCCACTTTTTTTCAATTCAACAATCAGAGCGGGAAGTTCTTTCTCTTCATTGTAAACAGGTACGATAACGCAAAATTTCATAGAGTAATTACAGCAAAATTGTAAAAATTAGTCATCTTCTGAAAAGCGTGCATCTGCTTTCTTATCAGAAAATGTTTTTTCTTCGAGCCAACCAATCCGAATTTCTTCCGGCTCTAATTCTGGAATATATGGCTTAATATCCAAAAGTGGTGTTCCATCCAAAATATCCACATTGCGAATGTGCAATAAATTTCTATCCACTTTTTCCAATTTAACGATTGAAATGCCAATCAAATTTGGACGATTTGGTGCTCGTGTAGAAAAAGTGCCGCGTTCAACTGTATCCAAAAATGGGATAACAGACAACGGATGCCGTCTAGAGCGATGAAAATGATAAATCAAATAAATGTGTGAAAAACCATCCAAATCTTTCAATCCACTCGAAAATTCTGGAAAAATTTCAACAGTTCCAGTTATATTTTTCCCAGCATTCGGTTGAATCGGAACGCCTTCGGATTCGGTGAATGGCGTGTGAATAATACCAATTGATGAGTATTCAATTTTCAAATCTCAAATTTCCATGCGCAATAATATTCATCTGGATGCGCATCTGGAGGACAAGCGATGCAAGTTGTTTTGATTCGCGAATCAATCGTTTTTGCAAATTCTGAATATTCCACAATTCCGACTGATTTACATGGGAAATCTGGTAATCCTTTGCGTTTTCGTGCAGATTGAACTCGGCAATCGTTCATGCGAAAAACAAAAGAATTCTCTGTTTCTTCGATAAATTTTTGTTCGTTCAAAAACGCATACATTCGCAATTCGAGTGCTTTTTTGAGTGCATCGAGTCCGCCATTATTTTGGATATTGTGGCGTTTCATAATTCGTTTTGCCTCGATTTTTGTGAAAATTTCCCACGCGTTTTTGTCTGCGTCAATCGCCTGTTTCATTCCGAGTTCTTTTTCAACTTCCTGAAACCACAACCCATCATGCGCCAGCCAATTTTTCGCAAAATCTTCGAGCATTCCGACAAGTGTTTCCTTTGGAAGATTTTCTAAGTTTTTCATATTTTGCCCAACGCATTTTTCAAATCAGTGATAATGTCGTTTACATTTTCGATTCCAACAGAAATCCGCACCAAACCATCGGTAATATTAGCGGCTTCCCTAGCCGTTTTTCCCATCGAAGCATGTGTCATCGAAGCAGGATGTTGAATCAGCGTCTCCACGCCGCCCAAACTCACCGCAAGTTGGCAAAGTTCCAGATTATCCATCAAAGATTTCCCAGAAGAAAGTCCGCCTTTAACACCAAAAGCAATCATTCCGCCAAATCCTGCCATCTGCGATTTTGCCAATTTATGTTGCGGATGGCTTTCCAATCCCGGAAATCGCACCCATTCGATTGCAGAGTGATTTTCCAAAAATTCTGCTACTTTTTGTGCGTTTTCGCAATGTCGTTCCATTCGGATTGCGAGTGTTTTTATCCCGCGATGCACCAAAAATGAATCGAATGGCGCAAGCACTCCGCCAGTTTGATTCAAAATTTTACGCATTTGTTTGTAATCATTTTCGGATTTTGTAACCACAATTCCACCAACGACATCTGCGTGTCCGTTCAAGTATTTTGTGAGGCTGTGTATTACCACATCAGCACCAAAATCAAGTGGTTTTTGTAAAATAGGCGAACAAAAAGTATTGTCCGCAACAAGTTGCGCATTCGCAGATTTTGCAATCGTTGAAATCGCAATCAAATCCGAAATAACGAGTGTTGGATTTCCAGGTGTTTCCACATAAATCACTTTCGTATTGTCGCGCAGAGCATTTTGAATTTCATCTAAATTTGAAGTATCTACAAAAGTTGCTTTCACTCCAAATTTTGTAAATATCGTTTCCAAAAGCGTAACCGTCGGACCATAAACGGCATCAGAACAAATGATGTGATCGCCATTTTGCAAAAGCGCAGAAAACACCGTATGAATTGCCGCCATTCCGCTTCCGCAAGCCAAAGATTTATGCCCATTTTCCAGCATAGCAATCGCATTTTCAAATGCTTGGACAGTTGGATTCAGCATTCGCGTGTAAATAAATCCCTCCTCTTCTCCGCGAAATAGTCGCGAACCGTGGTCGGCATTTTCAAATTTGAAAGTTGAAGTTTGATAAATTGGCGGAACTACAGCAAGATGTTCGTTTTTTTCAACGCCCGCATGAACCACCCGTGTTGTATCCGATTTTGTTTTCAAGTTTTTCATTAGATTCTTCCCGATTTCAAGACGAATAATTTACACATATTATACTTTCGGTATCAATTGAAGATTTAAGATTTTCTGACTGCGATTTATTTGCTCTGAAAATCTTTTGGATCGAGTCGATATTGAACAAATGAAGCATTGTTTTGAAATGACTTAATATCCCGAGCACCCATATAACTAAACGCACTTCGCAATCCTGCTTCAATCTGATAAAAGATATTTTGCACACTTCCTTTGTATTGAACAATCGTTTCCTCGCCCTCGATGTAAACAGGATTGTTTTTGCTTTTTCGCTGAACGGCAAAAGAAGCAGAACCTCGATATGCTTTATACAATTTTCCGTCGTACTTCAGAACATTTCCAGCCGCTTCTTTCGTACCTGCAAATATTCTTCCCATCATCACAAGATCGGCTCCAAGTCCCAACGCCTTTGGAATATCACCAATATTCGTGATTCCGCCATCCGCGATAATTAACGACTTCAAGCCGAGAGAATCTTTGGTTTCCAGACATTCCTGCAAAGCCGTTACGATGCCTTGCCCAACTCCTGTCATGAGAGTTGTTGTGCACATCGAACCATTCCCAATTCCCACGCGAATTGCATGCACACCAAGTTCCGCCAAATAACGAAATCCCTCTTTTGAAGCCACATTTCCACAAATTACGAATGTATCAGAAAATTGAAGGACTTTTTTCACGATTGGCTCTACTGAATTGTTAAATCCATTTGCCACATCTACAATAAACCACTTCGCGCCCAAATCATAAAATTTTGAAATGATTTCCATTTCATCGAGTCCAACGGCAATGATAGCGCGCAAACCCTCCGCGTGCAATTCCTGAAATTCTTGGAGTCTCGATTTCTCCGGCTGAAACCGATGAATCATCCCCAACATGCCATTTTGAGCGAAAGCCCTGCACATTTCAACACTTGAAATCGTATCCATCGGAGCGGGAAGAATCGGCAACTTAAACTGAAAATCCGAAGTAACCGAAACTGACAAATCAATTTTGTTTCTTGATTGTATTTTGGATAACGAACGGGGAACTAACGAAATATCTTGATATGTAAAAGTTGGTTTCATATTTAATTCCTTGATTTGAAAAAGTAGATATTCTTTCGATTTTCGTCGGAGCGACAGGATTTGAACCTGCGACCCCTGCAACCCCATTGCAGTGCGCTGCCGGACTGCGCCACGCTCCGAAAATTTTAAAACTCTTGTGAACAACGCAAATTTACCAAACTCGAACCTCTCTTAAATAGGGTAACCCTCCTTTTGGTTGCGCTTTCTTGGGGTCGGTGTTTTAGTGCCGACCCTTTTTTATTCCAGAGATTTTTTCAAATTCACAAGTTCTGCACGTACGTTTTCAAGCGTTTTTTTGAACTCATATAATTTCTTCGAATCCATGTTTTCTGCATCAGAAATCTTTTCAGCACTTCCTTTTGCCAATTGCAATCTGGCACCTTCGATTGTAAATTTATTTTCATAAAGAAGATGCTTAATCCGGAAGAGCAAATCAACATCTTTTTGTGTATATTTCCGATTGCCCGCCTTATTCTTTGCTGGCTTTAACTGAGAAAATTCAGTCTCCCAATAACGAAGTACATATTGCTTTAACTCCGTCATTTTGCTGACTTCAGAAATCGAATAGTATAATTTTGGTATCTTCTTTTGCATTGTAAACGGCTCAAAAACACTTCAAGCGACACTTGATATTCTACAACAAATTCTGCGAATCACAAACGCTTTTTTAGATTTTTTTAATATAGATTTTAGTCGGTGCCACTTACTTGGCATGGGACTACAGTGTGAGAAGGCGGACATCCATTAGAGTAATCTGATGGGTGTTTTTTTATACATTATTTTAGTCATTAAATTCTTTCGGATATTCAACAGTTCCGCTTACATTTTTTAATCCTCCATGAACTAATTCAATAGCCATACAATTTTCTTTTGGGACATCAAACGGTAGTTCAATTCGAAATGTATCCGCTTGTTTATAACCAAATCTAGGGTAGTAATTTTCGTGTCCAAGTAATACTACAGATTCATATCCTAACTCTATGGCTATTTTATGAGCATTTTTAATTAATTGTCCACCAATACCATTTCCTTGATATTCTGGGATTACTGAAACAGGAGCAAGAGCCAGCGAGCCAAATTCTTCTTGACCGTTTTTTATTTTCAATTTAGTTAGTAAAATATGTCCTACAATTTTATTTTCAACTTCAGCAACTAAAGATAGCTCTGGTATAAAAGCATTTGACTTCCTAAGCCTTTCCACCAATAATTGTTCTTCAGGTTCCTTATACTTTTCTGTAATAAATGCTTTTTTTATTAAATCAAAAACCTCGTTAAAATCACTTTGTTTTTCTTGTCGTATTTTTATTTTCATTTCGAATCGCTCATTTTTTATGTACCACAACGGTTCGTGTAAGAAGCGTAGTTTTTTGTGTTGCGCCTGCGGCAAAAAACTATGATTTTATACACATTGTTGTGCGTTCGGCTTTATTTCCCATTATTTTTTATTAATCGTTTTAATGTATCGGATAATTTTAGTGGATTGACTTTTGTCAACTGTAATGATTCACAGCCGTTAAAAGTCGCAAACTTTCTTATTGTTTCTACAAATGGTTTTCCCCATAATTCAATGTCTAAATTTTGATTTTCAATGTGCAGATTTATTATCTCAAATTGTTTCTCTTTTCGATGTGCTTTGCAGTCCACTCTGCCTATAAATGTATCGCCAAATAAGATTGGTAAACAGAAATAACCGTATTGCCTTTTTTCTTTTGGTGTGTAGCACTCAATTTTATAATCAAAGTCAAAAAGCTGTTTTACTCGGTCTCGATGAATAATTGAATTGTCAAAAGGTGATAGAAGTCGAATGTTTGAAGTCATTTTGTTTAACGATTTTTCAAATAAATCATTAGACACAAAAACGGAAGGCATATTTTCAATATTTATTTGTTGTATTGTTCCATCTTGAAGCATTGAGTTTAATACTTCATCAACATTTTTTCTTATTAACTTTCCTGTTTTAAGATGTGTAATTTGTTTTACTGTTGTAAATCCGTAGGCTTGTAAATAGGTGTTTACTAAATAT
>JADHUZ010000027.1 GCA_016784265.1 Fidelibacterota bacterium | reverse complement strand
ACTCGTAAAAAGAAGAGTCCGAGCAATCGCATGATAATCAGAAGGAGAAAGACGAAATAATGACTCGATCGTTGAAAAAAGGGCCTTATATTGATGCTAAACTTTTGGAAAAAGTCCAGGCGCAAATGGGTAGCAAAAATAAAAAAGTGATTAAAACGTGGGCGAGAAATTGTACGATACCACCGGAATTTGTAGGGTTTACTTTCGCAGTTCACAACGGAAACAAATTTTTGCCGATATTCGTCACCGAGTCTATGGTTGGACATAAATTGGGCGAATTTGCGCCGACTCGGATATTTCGTGCTCATTCTAGAGATAAGGTGTAAAGATGGAAGCAAAAGCAATTTCAAGACATATTCGTCAAGCGCCACGTAAAGTGAGGAGAACGTTGGATTTGGTCCGGGGAAAAAATGTATCTCGTGCGTTAACGATTTTACAATATTCTCCAACGAAGGCTTCAAAAATAATTATGAAAACGATTAATTCTGCAGTCGCAAATTTAGCAACAATTGATGAAGAGGGAAAAATTAATCCGGATGAACTGGTTGTTCGGTCTTGCTTTGTTGACGGCGGTCCGATGATGAAAAGGATTAGGCCTCGTGCTATGGGAAGGGCATTCTTGATTCGGAGAAGGACTTCTCATTTAACTGTTGTTGTATCAGAACCTAAAAGTTAAGGATAGTAGATGGGACAAAAAACACATCCGATTGGATTAAGATTGGGAATCAGCAAAAGCTGGTCCTCTACGTGGTTTGATGAGAAAAAAAGTGCTGATTTTATTCAGCAGGATATTTTGATCCGAAAATATATCAAAACGAAACTGGCGAATGCAAGTGTTGCAGACATCAGCATTTCTCGAACTTCGAAGCGAGTTACTATAAAAATTCGCACAGCGCGCCCAGGCATAGTTATCGGAAAGGGTGGCGAAGAAGTTGAACGCCTCAAAGCAGAAATGAAGTATCTCATCAAGAACACCGGTGTAAAGATTGATATCGAAGAAATCAAACGCCCTGAAATCAATGCAGAATTGATTGGACAAAATATATCTCAACAGTTGGTTAGAAAAATTAACCACCGCCGTGCTATGAAAAAAGCGATTCAAGCGGCAATGCGATTGGGCGCGGAGGGCATCAAAATTACTTGTGCCGGACGTTTGGGTGGTGCAGAAATTGCTCGGTGTGAAACTTTGATGGAAGGTCGTGTGCCATTGCATACATTGAGAGCGGATATTGATCACGCGCAAATAACAGCACATACAACGTATGGTTGTATCGGGATCAAAGTTTGGGTTTGTAACGGTGAAGTTTCAACGAAAATATAATAGGAGTCATTGATTAATGTTAATGCCGAGAAAGGTTAAATATCGCAGACCGCATCGTCCTGGAGGAATGCATCGTAACACGAAGCGCGGTGCGACAGTTGTGTTTGGAGATTATGGATTAAAAGCAACATCACAAAGTTGGGTTTCCAATCGACAAATCGAGGCGGCTCGTGTCGCGATCACGCGTGTAATTCGTAAATATGGAAAAATGTGGATTCGGATTTTTCCGGATCGCTCTTTGACCGTCAAGCCAGCCGAGACAAGAATGGGCAAGGGAAAAGGTACTCCTGAACATTGGATTAGTGTTGTAAAGCCCGGCAGGATAATGTTCGAAATTGGCGGTGTTGATGAAGAAATGGCAAAATTGGCTTTCACCAATGCAGGGAATAAACTGTCGGTGAAGTGGAAAATTGTAAAGCGCAAGGAAGTATAATGGACGTCAAAGAATTACGCGGAATGACAAAAGAAGCATTGCTTGAAGTATTGCAACAAAATCGTAGCGAGATAGTCAATCTGAGATTTCAAAAAGAATTGCAACAGCTCGATAATCCTTCGCGCATTCGGCTGGTCAGAAGAGATATCGCAAGAATTATCACAATTCTCAAAGAGAAAAACGATCAAGGAACTCAAGAAACGAAGGATAAAAAATGACGGATCGTAGTAGGAAGAAAAATTTTATCGGTGTTGTAACGAGCAATAAGATGGATAAAACCGTCGCGGTTGAAGTTACAAGAAAATACACTCATCCTGTTTATCGGAAGATTATTAAATCATCGAAAAAATATTTGGTTCATGACGAAAAAAACATTTGTCAAATTGGTGACAAAGTAGAATTTTTGGAAGGTCGTCCGATGAGTAAGCGGAAACGTTGGCGGATTACCAAAGTATTAGAACAAGTAAAAAAATAAATCAAAGAGATAATAAATTATGATTCAACAAGAGTCGATATTAAAAATTGCGGATAATACAGGTGCAAGAAAAGCCTTGTGTATTAAAGTGTTGGGCGGTACAAGAAGACGCTATGCAACTGTTGGTGATATTATTGTTGTTACGGTAAAACAAGCTATTCCCGGTGGAACCGTTAAAAAGGGGCAGGTTGTGAAAGCTGTCGTTGTGAGAACGAAGAAAGAGGTGCAACGGAAAGACGGTTCTTTGATCCGTTTTGACGATAACTCCGCAGTTCTCATTAACCAACGAATGGAGCCGTTGGGCACGCGCATTTTTGGGCCCGTTGCTCGAGAATTGAGAGAACGGCATTTTATGAAAATTCTTTCGATGGCGCCGGAAGTATTGTAGGAGAAATGAAAATATGGCGATGAAAATAAAAAAAGGCGATATTGTTCAGGTTATGACTGGCGATGCAAAATATCATGGAAAACGTGGTAAAGTGTTGAAGGTTATTCCGAGTAAAAATCAGGTGATTGTGGAAGGTGTTCGAGTGCAAACAAGGCATACAAAACCAAATCAATCTGTTCCTGAAGGCGGTCGAATAACCCAAGAGGGACCTGTCCATATTTCTAATGTTATGTTTGTTCACGGTGATCGTCCGGTTCGCATCGGTTTTAAAATTTTGGATAACGGGAAAAAAGTTCGTTATGCAAAACAAACGGGAGAGATTGTAGATTAAAATGGGATACACTTCAAGATTAAAAGAAAAATACGAGAATAAAATCGTCCCTGCGTTGCAGAAAGAATTTGGGTATAAAAATATTTTTGAAGTTCCCAAAGTGATGAAAATTTCTATCAATATGGGAGTTGGAAAAGCAAAGGAAAGCCCAAAGGGTTTGGAAAATGCTATTGAGGAATTGAGAACGATTTCAGGACAAAAGCCTGTAATAAGCAAATCAAAATTAGCAATTTCTAATTTCAAATTGCGCAAAGGAGATGTGGTTGGTGTTTATGTTACACTCCGGCGAGATAAAAAGTACGATTTTCTGGATAAGTTAATATCCATAGCGATTCCTCGAATTAGAGACTTTCGAGGCATAAAAGACTCTTCTTTTGACGGAAGGGGAAACTTTTCAATTGGTGTCACAGAGCAAATTATTTTTCCTGAAATTGACTACGACAAGATTGACAATATTCGTGGTATGGATATTTCGATTGTAACATCAGCAAAGACCGATAAAGAAGCGCATAGTTTGCTCCGACATTTTGGGATGCCTTTTAAATCGATAAATCAAGGATAATAGATGGCAAAGAAATCACAAATTGCAAAATCGTTAAAAACACCGAAATACTCTATCAGGGCGAAAAATCGTTGCAGAAGTTGCGGTCGTCCGAGGGGATATATTCGAAAGTACGGTTTGTGCCGTATTTGTTTTCGTGAAATGGCACTGCGCGGTGAAATACCGGGTTTAACAAAAGCGAGTTGGTAAGGAGAAAAAATAAGAAATGGCTATGACTGATCCAATTGCTGATATGCTCACAAGGATACGGAATGCCGGAATGGCTGAACATCCGTTTGTTGATATTCCCAGCTCAAAAGTGAAGCAGGAAATATCCAAAATTTTGAAAAAAGAAGGGTACATCAGGGATATCATTTTAGTAAAAAAAGAAGACAATAAGAAAGATTTGCGTTTGTATCTCAAATATGACAGACATGGTAAACCTGTGATTGAAGGGATTCAGCGAACAAGTAAACCTGGACGGCGTGTTTATGTGGATGTGAAAAATTTACCGCGCGTTTTAAATGGTTTGGGTATCGCAATCATTTCTACTTCTTCAGGGATCATGACAAATTATGATGCAAAAGAGAAAAACACAGGTGGTGAAATCATCTGTACGGTATGGTAAAGGAAGGGCATAGATAGATGTCAAGGATTGGAAAACAGCCAGTTGCAATCACTGATGATGTGAAGGCATCATTTAAAGGGCGCGTTATTTCCATAAAAGGGAAATTGGGTGAATTATCTTGGAATGTGCCGGCAGGAATTTCGGTAGCAATTGAGGACGGAACCATTGTTGTTACCTGTTCATCAGATGAGAGAGAAGTTCGCTCGCTTCATGGATTATCGCGTGCTCTGATACAAAATATGATGGTTGGTGTATCGGAAGGGTTTGCGAAAACTTTGTTTGTTCAAGGTGTTGGGTATCAAGCTATAATAAAAGGGCACAGTTTGTTATTGAACCTTGGTTATTCACATCCGATATTGTTTACTCCGCCAGAGGGCATCTCGTTTGCTGTTCCCGAAGCTGGTAAAATTATCGTAAGTGGAATTGACAAGCAATTAGTTGGAGTCGTTGCGGCAAAAATTAGATCTTTTCGAAAGCCCGAACCGTACAAAGGAAAGGGTATTCGATATGAAGGTGAACAAATTAAGAGAAAATCCGGCAAATCCGCAGTCGGAGCTGGTGGACCATAAAGGTAGGAATTTAACGTGAATAGAGAAGAACTAAAAAGAGTAAGAATAGCGAAGCGCAAGCTTGCAATCAAAAGGAAATTTCGTGGAACATCTGAAAAGCCAAGATTGGTTGTGTTTCGATCCAACAAGCACATTTCTGTGCAGATTGTGGACGATACAAACGGTGTAACACTTATGTCGTATTCCAGCAATTCCGGAGCGATTCCAAAGGGCAAAAATAAAACCGAAATCAGTGAAATTGTCGGAAAGCAAATTGCGGAGAAAGCGATTGCAGTAAATATAGAATCTGTCGTATTTGATCGCAATGGATATTTGTATCATGGTCGTGTAAAATCCTTGGCTGAATCGGCAAGGAAATCTGGGCTAAAATTTTAAGGAGTAATCTGGTTGAAGAAAACTGTACATTGGACTGAACTAGACCTGAAGGAAGAGACCGTTGTAAAAATCAGTCGCGTTGCCAAAACCGTGAAGGGTGGGCGACGAATTCGATTTAATGCAATTGTTACTGTTGGCAACGGAAATGGTTATGTTGGTGTGGGGCTTGGAAAAGCCAATCAAGTGATTGATGCTGTGAATAAGGGCAAGGAAGATGCCAAACGAAATATTGTTTATATTCCACTGAAAGGGAGCACTATCGAGCATCAAATCGTCGGTAAAAATGGTGCTGGAAAAGTGCTGTTGCGTCCTGCAACACCTGGTACGGGTGTGATTGCGGGTGGTCCCGTGCGAGCAATAATGGATCAGGTTGGCATTCACGACATTTTAGCGAAAAATTTGGGTTCCAACAATGCGCACAATATCGTGAAAGCGACGATTGATGCATTAAGAAAATTGCACGATCCACTCGAAGTTGCTGCAAAGCGTGGGAAAAAGATTAGTGAAATTTATAGAATCAGAAAATAAATTCTCGGAGTAGAAAGTTTTAATATGGCAAAACGTTTAGCAATCAAAATGGTTAAAAGCGCGATAGGATACAGATCTAAGGCGAAGGACTCATTAAAAGCATTGGGTTTACGAAAGCTCCATCAGACAGTTGAGCATGATGATACGCCTGTGATTCGTGGAATGATTAATGTCGTTTCTCATCTTGTTGAGGTGAATGAAATT
Source organism: Fidelibacterota bacterium (assembly GCA_016784265.1). GTDB lineage: Bacteria > Fidelibacterota > BS150m-G59 > BS150m-G59 > BS150m-G59 > BS150m-G59. Next base: position 3,846 of record JADHUZ010000027.1, on the reverse strand, counting down.
AAAGGGGCAAAAAAGTGAATTTATCAAATTTGAAATATGCGCAAGGTTCCAGAAAGAATTCCAAAAGACTCGGTCGTGGGCATGGCTCTGGCACCGGCGCTACAAGTGGACGAGGGCACAAGGGATACGGTTCTCGTTCTGGTAGTAAGAGCGGATTAAAAATGGAAGGGGGACAGATTCCCTATTTCAAAAGGTTTCCTAAACGTGGGTTTACCAATATTTTCAGAACAGAATATCAAGTCGTTAACTTGGATAGATTAAACCATCTTGAAGCTAAGACGATTGATATTGACACATTGCATTCGCTTGGTTTAATCCGATATCAAAATAAACCTGTAAAAATTTTGGGTGATGGCGATATTTCTTCAGAAAAGGAAATTTTTGCCAATGCGTTTAGCAAATCAGCGATATCTAAAATCGAAGCTGCTGGCGGAAAGGCTGTGATTGTCTGATGCGAATTGTAGATAGCATAAAAAACATTTTCAAAATCGAAGAACTGCGAAACCGTGTTCTTTTCACGATTGGTTTGCTTCTTGTTTTTCGTTTGGGTGCACATATTCCTGCGCCCGGCATTCCACCTGGCGCTCTCGCTAAGATTATGAACTTTGAAGATAGTTCTTTGTTCGGTTTGTATGATTTATTCACTGGTGGTGCATTTAAACAGATGACGATTTTTGCGCTTGGAATCATGCCTTACATCAGTGTTTCGATTATCATGCAATTGCTTGGTGTGGTTGTTCCATATTTTCAGCGATTGCAGAAAGAAGGCGAATTGGGCAGGAAAAAGATTAACCAATTGACACGTTACGGCACTGTGCTTTTGGGGCTTTCTGTGTCAACTGGTACTGCTGTTGCGCTTGCCGGTCGCCTTTCGGAATTAGATCCTGCGTTCCAGTCAGGGTTGATTTATTACATTCCAGTTGTCGTAACTCTGATGACGGGTATTGTTTTCTTGATGTGGCTTGGAGAACAAATTACGGAGCGCGGTATCGGGAATGGGATTTCGATGATCATTATGATCGGTATTATCTCGCGATTGCCGAATGTGATTATTCAGGAAATCGGCTGGGTTCAGGAAGGAGCAAAACAACTTTTTCCGAGAATCATATTGATTGGTTTGTTCGTCCTCATTGTCGGAGCCGTTGTGAGAATGACTCAGGGAGTGCGAAAAATCCCAGTGCAATATGCAAAAAGAGTTGTCGGCAGGAAAGTCTATGGCGGTGGCTCAACTCACATTCCTTTGCGTGTTAATTCTGCTGGTGTCATGCCAATTATTTTTGCTCAGACAATTATGATGGTCATTTCTGCTCCTGTGAATATGTTTCCTGACAATGGTTTTTTTATCGCGATGTCAAGATGGCTTTCACCAGATTCTGCTGTTTATTGGATTATTTCTGCGATGGTGATTGTTTTCTTTACATATTTTTGGACGGCTATTATGCTTGATCCAGTGCAAGTTGCAGACAATTTGAAACAAAATGGTGGTTTTGTTCCGGGTGTTCGTCCGGGGAAAAAAACCGCCGAATATATTGACAATATTTTGACAAGAGTTACATTGCCCGGCTCACTATTTCTTGCTGTTGTTGCGATGATGCCATTTATCATTGTTAAACTATTTGGTGGCGAAATTGATTATTCTCTGGCAAATTTTTTGGGCGGCACGAGTTTATTAATCATTGTAGGTGTTGCGCTGGATACGCTTCAACAAATGGAACAACATTTGCTAATGCATCATTATGATGGATTTATGAAGTCAGGGCAAATCAAGGGTCGCAAGGGAAGAATGTAGTGATCCGCATCAATTCTCAGCATGAAATTGAGAAAATTCGCCAAAGTTCGAGGATTGTGGCGGAAACCATGAATATGTTGGAAAAATTTATTCAGCCAGGCGCTCGGCTCAGCAAATTGGATCAATTGGCAGAAGATTTCATACGGTCGAATGGTGCTGAACCTGCGTTCAAAGGATACAGAGGATTTCCATCGTCAATTTGCGCTTCGGTGAATGAGCAGGTTGTCCACGGAATTCCGACAGGTAGAAAATTACAAGTTGGTGATATTGTTGGCATTGATATTGGCGTGAAAAAAGATGGTTATTTCGGTGATGCCGCACGAACATACGCAGTTGGGGAAATTTCGGATAGTATGCGTGAATTTTTAGAAACCACCGAAAAGTCACTACTTTCGGGAATTCAGATGGCTACGCCAGGGAAACGTTTACATGACATTTCAGCGAGCATTCAGAAAGTCATAGAAAGTGGCGGTTTTTCTGTTGTGAGAGAATATGTCGGACATGGAATTGGTGTAAATTTGCATGAAGATCCTCAGATTCCAAATTATGGAGAACCGAATTCTGGTCCGATTTTGAAGGCGGGGATGGTTTTTGCCATTGAACCGATGGCGAATTTTGGATCTTCTAATGTGGAAATTGCGGACGATGGTTGGACAGTTCTAACAACTGACAGAAAACATTCTGCGCATTTTGAGCATAGTGTTGCAATTACGGAAAATGGTCCAGAAATTTTGAGCATTGCGGTTGCATGATGGCTAAAGAAGAACCGATCAAAGTTGATGGAACAATCAAGGAAACATTGCCGAATGCAACGTTTCGTGTTGAATTGGAAAATGGACATGAGGTATTGGCGCATATTTCGGGTAAGATGCGAATGCACTACATTAAAATATTGCCCGGAGATAAAGTAACGTTAGAAATATCGCCCTACGATTTATCAAGGGGGCGTATTACTTATCGGTACAAATAGGAAGAGAGGAAGCAAATGAAAGTAAAAGCATCCGTTAAAAAAATATGTAATAAGTGTAAAGTTATTAAGCGTCACGGTCGAGTATTGGTGATTTGCGAAAATAAAAAACACAAACAAAGACAAGGATAGGAGAGTAGCGTTTTGGCACGTATTGGTGGCGTTGACTTACCAAAAGATAAAAGAATTGAAATTGGACTGACCTACATCTATGGTGTGGGAAGATCAACATCGAATAAAATATTGAAAGACACAGGCGTTAATCCGAATATTCGTGTAAGCGATTTATCCGAAGCAGACGCACAGAAAATTCGTGACTATATTGCACACGAGGAAAATGAGATTCTTATCGAAGGTTCACTTCGTGGGCAGTTTCAGATGAATATGAAAAGGTTACGAGATATTGCAAGTTACCGCGGACTGCGTCATCGAAAGGGTTTACCAGTCAGGGGACAGAGAACAAAAACCAATGCTCGCACCAGAAAAGGTCCGAAGCGAACTGCGGTTAAGAAAAAGAGAAAAGTATAATACTGGAGGCGATTTTTGGCAAAGTCTGTAAGAAAGAAAAAGAAGAAAAAAGTTGCGCCCGATGGCGTTGCTCACGTTAAAGCCACATTTAACAATACCGTCATTTCATTGACGGATAAAAATGGAAATGTGATTACTTGGGCGAGTGGTGGCACGGCAGGGACAAAAGGTGCGAGGAAAAAAACACCTTTTATTGCAGCGCAAGCTGCGACTGAAGCCGCCGAGGAAGCAGTTGGATATGGATTGCAAAAAGTGGAAGTCCATGTAAAAGGACCTGGTCCTGGACGGGAAGCCGCTATTCGCGGTTTGCAAGTTGCAGGACTGAACATCACAGCGATCAAAGATGTAACTGGAATTCCACATAACGGTTGTCGTCCACCGAAACGAAGACGAGTATAAAATAATTAGGAGAATGAGTTAATAATATGGCAGTATTCCATGGTTCACGAGGGAAAGTTTGTCGGCGGTTAGAATATCCGGTTTTTGAGTCGCCGAAATTTACTCAACCAAGAAGAAATTATCCACCCGGTCAGCACGGACCGTCTCGGAGGAAAAGAATATC
>JADHUZ010000026.1 GCA_016784265.1 Fidelibacterota bacterium | reverse complement strand
GGCGATGCCCATCCGTTTTACATTGACGATAATCAAACCATTTTGATTGTCATTCAAATTATATTTCTCTCGCGATAGATTTCCGATTTCAATCACAGAAATGCCGATTTTTTCAAAAATTTCACTTTTATTTGCGGCAATTTTTTGATCATCATCCGGCAAAGTTCCAAGAGTAATTTCGATTGTTTTTTCCCGCCCATCTCTGAATAAAAGCAATTTCACATCATCTTTCGGTTTGTGGCTTGAAATAATATTTCTCAACTGCGATGAATTTTCGATTCGTTCTCCATCAACCGCAACAATGATATCTTCCACTTTCAAACCATCTTTTTCTGCAGGACTATCTTCCACAACACCAGAAATAATCGCACCGATGTAATCGTCCAAATCAAACGACCTTTTGATCGCATCGTTGATATCGCCGATGTAAACACCGAGCCAAGCACGAGTTACATATCCATATTCCAGAAGATCATCCATCGCGCGTTTTGCCATATTGATAGGAATCGCAAATCCAATCCCCATGTTTCCGCCGGTCTTGCTAAAAATTGCAGTATTAATTCCAACCAATTCTCCGTGCAAATTCACGAGTGCGCCACCGCTATTTCCGGGATTGATTGCGGCATCCGTTTGGATAAAATCCTCATAATCCGCCAACCCCACAGACGATCTGCCTTTTGCGCTGACAATGCCATGTGTAACTGTGTGCGCCAGCTGATCCGAAAACGGCGAGCCAATTGCCAAAACCCAATGCCCAACACGGATTTTATCCGAATCGCCTAATGAAATAGCCGGCAAATTCTTCTCATCAATTTGGATTACGGCAACATCTGATTTGGGATCTTTTCCGATAATTTTTGCATCATATTTTCTTCCGTCATGCAAAACAACGCGAATATCTTCGGCATTTTCGACAACGTGATTATTCGTCAAAATCACGCCGTCTTCACGAACAATCACGCCAGAGCCCAACGCTTCTCTCCGAAATTCTTCCGGCATATCGAACTGGAAAAATCTGAAAAAGTCATCAAATTGCTGATTCGCGTGTGGATTTTTAATGACGGTTTCGCTTTCGATTACGACAACCGATTTCGTAACTTTTGCTGCAACATCTGCAAACGTTTCTCCCAACTGTTCATATTCTGCGATGTTATTCTGAGAAAACAGCAACATCGCAAAAACAAATGGCACAATTTGAAGCAACTTCATTTGCTTCGTCAAAATGTTCTTCATTATTTTTCCCCTATTGATTGGTTTTTCTGCGGAATTAACGAAACATCGCTTTGATAGTTCCCCAAGTTCTCGCCAAACCTGAGACGGAACTCTGCACAGCTACAACATCGGTGAACAATTCTTCTGCGCCATTATCAAATGCAATGCATATTCGATAATGATAGATTGTGGAAGTGGCGGCGGATTTTTGAAACGGGAAATCGCGAAAAGAGTAGATGGTGCCAGTCCCTTTTGGAATAAATGATTCTATGTTGTAAAAATTAATTTCGTTCACGCTACGCTGGATTGTGAAATTTTCAACATTTGTCTCACTTGTGGATTTAAAAGTTACTCTGATTTCATTGCCATCCGGAATGCAATAAAACTCGGCAATAAAATCTCCCCCGCTCGCGGCAAACGAAAGCACTGAAATCATCAAAAGATAAACTGTTCTCATCGCTCAAAGTTACTATGTTTTTTGATATTTAGCAAGGTTTCTGTTGTTGATAGCGCTTGCAACTATCCAATCTTCATCCTTCAGCACTCGAAATTATCCATTAAACATTCATCATAAAAAAAGCCCCCGCTCCGAAGAACGAGGGCTTTGAAACTAAACGGTGAGTTTAGATTATTTCAGCAACACCATTTTGGCTGTTTCTGAGAAATCACCGGCAACGATGCGATACATATAAACACCGCTCGTTACTTTTTCACCGAAGCTATTAGTTCCGTCCCAAGTTACTGTGTAGTAACTTGCGACTTGTTCAGTGTTCACTAAAGTACAAACTTCCTGACCGAGCATATTGTAAATCAGCAGGCTAACCATTCCGTCTTCCGGAATACCATATTTGATATTCGTGTTCGGATTGAACGGATTCGGATAGTTCTGATTCAAACTATATTCATCAGGAATTGCAACAATCGTAACATCCACTTGATTACCGTTGATATCGGCAACAATCACATCATCAATGCTCATCGCATCTGTCAATGTGATTTTGTTGTCCATCAGATATCCATTTTCAACATCGAGGATCATCGCTTGATTTTCCCCTTTGTAAACGATTCCGCCATTTGGCAGTGCATCTACATTGTCTGTTGTAAATTGAATTCCACCAACAGCACCGTTTGCACGGATAACCATTTGTGTGGATGAAAGACCGATTTCAACTGCAGTTGCAGATTCGGCTGTCAGTTTACCTTCGAGTGCGATTCCAACAATTTGAACCACATCAAGAACGTTAACTGTTCCATCTGCATTCATGTCTGCTTGACAGAATTCATCATCAGTCGGTATCATTGTTTCGAGAGCAAAAGCAACTGCTTTCACAACATCGAGCACATTGACTGAGCCATCTGCATTGATATCACCTGTTGCAACACACGGATTTTCGAGTGTTACTTCGATACCTACTGCATCAGATTCTACATCACCTGTGAATACGGCAGCAACCTCATAGAAGAAAGTGCCCCATCCAGGTGCATTTGTAAATGCGCGAGCATCTGCAGCAACTGAGCCAGCAATTTCACCATCCAGATAGATGTTGAAACCTGTCAGAGCAAAATCACGTGTGCCACCTTCGGCTACAACGACATTATCAAGCGCCCAACCAGAAGCCCAAGCACCTGCATCATTGCTATGGAACTGAATTATCATATCTGCAAAACCTGCGTGGACAGCAAGGTCATAAGTCCAAGTTGCCCAGCCTTCTGCATCTACTTCGACAGTAAAAGCTGTATAATTCCAATAGCCACCTGCATCAGCATCATAATCGCTAAGTACTTCAACTGTTGCCACTTGGCCATACGCACCTGTGAAATAGCTATCAATCATCAGAACTGGTGCTGCTGCACCGCTGACATCAATGTCGCCTGTCCACAAATAGTCCATGGAGCCATCATCGTTGGCTTCATCGTCATTGCTATACGCATAACAACCGTCACCAGCCGGAATTGGCCAATAACTACTTGAGCCATCTTCACCGAACAACCAACCAGCCGCGGATAAAGTATAACTTCCCCAACCGTCTGGCAATGCACATCCGTCGAAACCTTCTGCGAAGATTGCAGTTTCGCAATCCGCACCGTAACCCCAAGTCAGCGTTACGTCGGCATCAAGAACATCTGCGGCGAGATTGCAAACCGGATCAATTGGGCATTCAGCAGTTGCTGTAACCACAACATCACAAAGCGGATCTGATTCTACGCCATCATGCACAGCACGCACGAAATACGAGTGCGTTGCGTTGGCATCTACAACATCAAGATATTCGGTGTAAACTAAGCCCATGGCAAATTCTACATCGTCACGATAGACATTGTAAGATGTCGGTGTGTATGTTTCGGTAGAAATCGTGATTCCATACGGACCTTCTGCTTCACCGTAGTAATCACGCACGCCCACATAGAATGTCAACGCTGTGCCGAAACCTTCGCCATCATAATCGAAAGAAACAGCCAGATCGTTCGCATCTGCGACATAATCAAGGAAATATCCAGCATCAATATCCGGACAGTAAATTCCAAGATCCATCAATGCCGTGCCATCATAATCAACTAATGTAGCAGAGAGGATACTGAAAGGCTCAACCGTAACGGCAAACCAATCTTGATCACCTGCGCAAAGCATCAAATCTGCGGCATATGGCAATGTTGCCAATGTTGGTGCATCAATCCAGTCATTTTCTTCAAGTTCATCATCTTGACACGCTGGACCTTCTGTAACCGTGAATGTGAACGGACCTGGGCCCCATACATCATCCCAGAATATTAGCACAACATCACCTGCAGCTACGACCAAACCAGCCGTAGATGGACCGTAATAACCGCAACAGTCATCATTGCTTGCGAGTACCGTTTCACAATCATCAGCAACGAGATAGAGATTCGTATCCCAAGCTGCATCGCCAGTTTCATTCTGTGAAGAAACTTCGAGATAGCATTCTGCTAACGCTGTATAAGTAAACCATTCGTCATTACCATCTGCGGAATTTTCGCCGAGGACAACATCAATCGCTACTGAACAGTCGTCGCCATCATAGTAGCAAGAACCATCATCAACTGTCGCATCCGGATTGTAATTGACCGCATCCGGATCCATACAACCATAGACAGCATCTACGAGTTGGAAATTCTCAGCAAAATAACCACCGCTTGTAAGACCAAAGCTGAAATAGACTTGTCCACCGGCATCGGAGAGTTCAGCAGTTCCGCCGTTCCAACCGTCACCATAAGAATCATATCCTTCGAAGATATAATCGCCGAAGTCCAATTCAACATCAAATGTACCTGCAGCACCTGAATACAGTAATGTGCTATCGACAGCAAGAATATCCCAAGAGATTTCACCATCCCAAGAGCCACCGCCAACTGTCAAGATATACGCATTTCTGCTGTTCATATCCGTATGTTTTACAAACGGTTTATCAACAGTGATAGATGCTTGCAAGCGTTCATAATATTTCGCACCGTCAATTGTAGGACGCTCGTCAATTTGATTAACGATCGAGCCTTTTGCCGGAGCAATATCAATCGGCTGATTTGAAATGCTTTTTCCGACCAGCGGAGCATCCCAATCCAAAGCAATTTGCTCGCAAGAACCGGTTGCTGTAACATTCTGCGGTGAATCAATACAATCCAGCAGTGCAGTTGCTAATGTCAATTCATAAGCAATTGGATCTTCACCACCATAATAGATAGCACCGACATAAACGGTTACCGCGGCATCAGTCAGGTTATGATAAACGAATGCTTCTTCGCAGTCCAAATTACCCGAACCAGCGAGATCATCGCCACCACCCCAAGCACAGATACCGTCACCAGCATAGTCTTCCAAGAACAAGTCAATATCATTGCCTTCATCGCCTAAACCATGAGTTGACGCTGTCAATCCTGTAAATGCAGGAAGTGTAACAACAGACCAGTCAATCGCTTCTACGCCACTCGGCTGCATAATGCCACCACCAAAGTTATCTGATGAGCAAAGTGCATAAGTGAAAGTGCCGTCAGCACCATGGTCAAATGCGAAGTCTTTTGTGTCGTCATCTTCAAATGCGTCCTCTTCGCATGGCGGCGGGACATAATAATAAACCGTTGCATAATAGTCCATGATATCATCCGGAGCATAAGTTGGTGAATTATCTACAACCATGTAATATGTTCCAAGTGCAAGACCATCCATGAACGAAACCATACTCATGTAGCCTTCGCCAGCGTCTTCGTCATAAGCGATGACTTCACCAGCTGCATCAAGAATCATGATGTATGTATCTGCAGCATATTCACCCATTGTAGCAGGTGTCAATTCAAAGATTGGCAGTTCGTCAGCACTGGTGTGCTCAAATACGAAATAATCCAAATCTGTTGCCGGACAAATCCATCCAGCGATTGATTCGCCAGCAAGAATTGCTGTTGCAGTAGTTGTTGTATCATTCGGCTCGTTCAAATCTTCTTCGAACCAGCATTCCGGATAGATACAAGAACCATCATCCACAGTTGCATCCGGATTGTAGTTCGTCGCATCCGGATCCGTACAACCAAGAATATCTTCCGTTGTACCAACTGTAAAAGTGAAGACAGCTTCGCTACCATCTTCAATCGTGTAAGAAAGCGTATCGCCAGCGAAAGCAACTGTCAGCAATCCACCATTCCAGCCGTCACCATAAGAATCATACAAATTTGCATAGTAGATTCCATCAGTAAGGCAAAGCGTGAAAGACAAATTACCGCCACCGCCAGCACCTGAAACTAATATCTCGCCTGCAGCAGTCGTGATTTCGAATGAATTTTCAGAAGCCCATGAACCTTCATAGTAATTTGCGAAAACTTCTGTATCCAAACATTCATCATATTCACACGAACCATCATCCACATTTGCATCTGGATTATAGTTCGCCGCAGATGGATCGGTGCAACCAGGAACGATTGCAGCAGCATCTACTGCCATCGAAAAATCACAGCCCATGCCACCGCCATTATCGTAAGAATCTTGGATTACAACATACCAGTTATCCGCAAGCATCCAACCTGCATAATATGCAGATAAATCAAACGATGCTTCATAAGCATCCCATGAAGGATCCGAACCGATATAAAATCCGAGCAATCCGCCCAAATCGCTACCAAAATAAAGAATCATTTCATTCGAATAGTTTTCGCTGACTGTATAAAAGCCAGTCAAAACCATCGAAGTAACAATACCTTCATCGGCAACTGCCATTGAGATCTGTGCTGCTGCATCGTTTCCAGCGTTGTTATCAGAACAACCTGCCGGAAATGTATAAGTAACAACATCTCTCATGTTTAGAACATCCTCGACTGGCACTGCATCATAAGCTTTCGTGATTGCTGGATTACCTTTCGCCCAGACAACAGAAAGACTAACGAGCAATGTAAGTGCGAGTATTTTCGTTAAGTATTTCATTTTCTCTCCTTGTTTTTAGTTAAACAAATATAACCCTAACTCTTTAGGGAATTCCCTTTGGCTTGTACAAACCTGTGCCTAAATTTAATAAAGTTTTTCATTTAGTCAAGACTTTTTTTTTCACAAAATTGTGATGGGTGCGATAAGTCACAAAATGAGTGGCGAGCGTCAAACGATAAAAGTTGAATTCAATTACGAAATACAAGACAAAAAAGCGCGAAAAAGGCTGTGATTAAAACGTTTTTGTTCGCCGCTCCCACTCGTCTTTCAACCTTTTTCTGATGTTTGTATGGAAAGAAACCAGTAAATTATCCGCTGTCATATCTAATCATTATGGGCAAAGAGGAACAAAAATGAGCGCAATCATCACCAATCAGGAAATGAAATGCTACAATCCCGCAACAGGTAAACATCTGGAAAATGTTCCGATTTCTACAAGCAAGCAGATTGAAGAAACTTTCCTTAAATCAAAATCTGCGGCAAAATCTTTTAACTTATCCACGATTTCACAACGGAAAACTTTGATGAATCGTTTCAGGAAAGCCATAGTAAATCGGATGGATGACTTCATTCAAACAATCTGCTCAGAAACTGGCAAAAAACAATTCGAAGCCATGCTCGAAGTCATGATTAGTGCCGATTTGATGAAAAATCAATCCAAACACGCAAAAAAAGCATTAGCATCGGAAAAACGAAGTCCTGGCATTTATCTCCACAAACGCGGCAAGGTCGAACATCGCCCGTTTGGTGTGGCTGGGATTATCTCGCCGTGGAATTATCCGCTAATTTTGACAATTTCACCAGTCGCCGAAGCATTGCTTGCGGGAAACACGGTTGTGCTGAAACCAAGCGAACAGACTCCGTTAACTTCAATTTTGCTGAAAAAGATATTTGATTCAATTGCGGATAATCCGGATATTTTCCAAATTCTTCCCGGTGCCGCAGAAACAGGAAAGGCAATCGTGGAAAGCAAATATGCGGACATAATCTGTTTCACAGGAAGCACAGCCATCGGGAAAATCATAGCGCAATCTTGCGGCGAACGGCTCAAACCGTGCATTCTCGAATTGGGCGGAAAAGATGCGATGATTGTTTTGGAAGATGCAAATCTCAAACGGGCGGCAAAAGCCTGCATCTGGGGCGGATTTTCCAATGCTGGACAAACTTGCATTTCAATCGAACGGGTTTATGTTTGTGAATCTGTGTTTGAGCGATTTGTGGAATTATTGAAAAAAGAAATGGCAAATCTCACCTGCGGACCAAATCCGGAAAACCGCGTCGGCGCAATGACGATGAAATCAGGTTTGGCAAAAGTGAAAGCGCAAATCCAAGAAGCAGAATCAAAAGGATGCGCGATTTATTCGATTCCGCAATTGGAAGATGCAACACGCTTCATCCCACCAACTTTGGTATTTGATCCGCCGGAGGATTTGGAAATTTGCTCCGATGAAACTTTCGGTCCGGTAATTTCTATCCACAAGGTGGAAGATGAAAAAGAAGCAATTGAACGGACGAATCAAAGTCAATATGGGCTTGCGGCAAATATCTTCACCAAAAACAAGCGACGCGGAAGAAAAATTGCAAGCAAGATTCAAGCGGGGATGATTTGCATCAACGATGCGCTAATCGGCTACGCGCTTGCCGAACTGCCTTTCGGAGGAATGAAAGATTCCGGAATTGGGCGAGTTCATGGATTAGAAGGACTGAAAGCGTTCAGTCAGCAGGTTTCTATTGTTGAGAATCGAATCACTTTGGGGAAAGAATTTTGGTGGTATGACCTATCAGAAAAATTTCACGGCACGATGAAAAAAATTATCCGATTCTGGTATGGGTAAGAATTAATTCGGTTTTTCCTCGAACCATTTTACCCAAATTATTTTCCCAGATCGATATTCGGCAGTGTACCATTTTTTCCCGCCTTCAAGCCAGGTGGATTCTAAACCTTCTTCGATGCCGGCTTTGTAGTCTTTTTCTACAGCAAGCCCACCATTTGGATAATAAATTTTTTCCACACCGTCTTTCAATCCGTTGCGGTAATGAGTTTTGTTATCAATTCTGCCGTTTTCATACCATTTTTGCGAAAGTCCGTGCCGCAAACCTTGTTTGTATTCAATTTGTTCTTTTTGCTGTCCGTCGGAATACCAAGTAATCCACGTGCCGTTCGGTCTTTCATCTAAAAATTCTTGATGAAATTTTAATTTTCCATTCGGATGTTTTTCCTCAACAATCTGTTTTTGCGAAATATTTGATTCTGTAGAACTTTTTTTCTTTGTTGGAAACCATTGCCTGAGCAATCCTTTCCGAGTCCATTCTGACCACAGCCCAACTTTGATTCCGTCGCGATATTCCCCTTCCGACCATGATGCACTATCCGAATAGTAAAATTTCTCAAATCCATCCAATTTATCGTTTCGAAATTTTCTTTCGAATGCCAAAACGCCGTCGGGATACCAGCGTTTTTCCACGCCATGCCGCAAACCGTTCCGAAAATGCCTGACATACCAAATTTGTCCCGATGGATACCACAATGTCTGCTCGCCGTGATAATTTCCATCTCTGTATGCTGATTCCAATCGTTTGGTTTCGTCGGGATACCACTCGACGATTTTTCCATTTGGAATACCATATTTGTATTCGGTCATTTTTTTCAAGTTATTATTTCCGTAATACTGATACGAAATATGCCAACTCTCGAGCGGACGCACCAATTTGGCGATATTCCCGAGTTCATCAAGCACTTTCCGCTCTTCAACGACCCATTCGCCGTTGTCGTATTCCATCCGGTCAACAACACGAGCGTTACCGCTTTGATGAGTTTCAGCGACGTATTCTTTGTATTTTAATTGAGAAACCACTACCGAAACTTATTGATTTTTTTCAATTTTTTTGTGATTATTTTTAAAGAAAAATAGAGCCGAGTAAAACCCGGCTCTATTTCCAATCCCGAGTCCCTAATCTTCGGGCGATTTGGAGAAAACAGACTACGGTGAATCATAAACGACTCGTTGTATCCTCACGAGCAATATTCACGCCTCCATATAAACAATCTGTGATTTGTGTCAAATCAAGCGCAAAATTCACGAC